>NZ_JBFTER010000164.1:0-6095 GCF_047229345.1 Cellulomonas jepli
GACTGGGTGCGGCCGCGCTCGCTCGACGAGCACGGCGCACGCGAGCATCCGCCGGGAACGCCGGTCCCGTCGCGCACCCTCGCGGTCGCCGCCGGCGTCGCGGCGGTCTGCCTCGCGCTCACCGCGGCCGCGCTCGTCGGCTACGCGCTCGACGAGCAGGACGGTGCGGCGGCCGACGGCCCCGCGGGGGCGGTCCTCAGCATCGCGATGCTGCTGAGCGTGTGCGGCGCCAGCCTCGCGGCGTGGGTCATCGTGACCCGCCGCTCGCGCACCTCGCGGGACCAGCGCCGCGCTGCCCTCGCGTTCGCGGGCTCCCTCGCGCCGTGGATCGCGCTCACGGTCGTCGACCTCGTGCGCGGGCTCGCGGCCTGACCGGCGCCGCCACCGTCAGCCGTCGGCCGTCCCGGTCGCGACCTCGCCCCGCAGCACGCGCTCGAGCACGAAGTCGTCCTCGAGCCGGTCACCGACGAGGAACCGCTTGGTCCCGACGACCTCGAACCCGGCCCGCCGGTAGAAGGCCTGCGCACGCAGGTTCTGCTGGTTGACGCCGAGCCACACGCCCGCCGCCCCGGTGCGCCGTGCGGCGTCGAGCGTCGCCGCCATGAGCAGCGTCGCGACACCCTGCCCGTGGTGCCCCGGCAGCACGTAGCACTTCGAGAGCTCGACGGTCGGGTGCAGGCGGACCGCCGCGCGCACGTCCGCGTCGGCGGGCTCGCCCTCGACGAGCATCGTGTAGCCGACGGGCTGGGGGACCGCGTCGTCGTGCGCGACGAGCAGGGTCCGTGCCGGGTCCGCGAGGTACTCCGCGAACCGCTCGGGCGACAGCACCTGCGCGATGAACGCCTGCTGGGACTCGCGCGACGACCCCGGCGGGCACGCGAGCGGGAACGTGATCGCGGCCAGGGCGGCGAGGGCGTCGGCGTCGCCCGGCACAGCGCGGCGCACGCGCGCGCTCACGGGCGCACCGCCCGCCGGATGGCCCGGAACACCAGCCCCCCGACCCACGCGAGCCCGGCGAGGCTCGCCGCGTTGACGCCACGCCGTGCCGCGCGCCGGCGGCCGCGGAACTCCCGGATCGGCCAGCCGACCTCGCGGGCGTGCCGGCGCAGGCGTCCGTCCGGGTTGATCGCGCACGGGAAGCCGACCTCGGACAGGATCGGCACGTCGTTGGTCGAGTCGCCGTACGCGTACGACTGCGTGAGGTCGAGCCCGTCCCGCTCCGCGAGCGCCCGCACCGCGCTGGCCTTGGCCTCGCCGTGCAGCAGGTCGCCGACGAGGTAGCCCGTGTAGAACCCGTCCTTGTGCTCCGCGATCGTGCCGAGCGCGCCGGTGACGCCGAGCCGGCGGGCGATGAGCTCGCCGACCTCGACCGGGGTGGCGGTGACGAGCCACACCTCGTGACCTGCGGCGATGTGCTCGTCGAGGAGCTTCTGGGTGCCGGGGTAGATCCGCAGGCACAGCACCTCGTCGTACACGTCCTCCGCGATGGCGGTGACCTCGGCGACCGAGTGCCCGGTCATGATCGACAGCGCGCGCGAGCGAACCTCGTCGATCTGGCCGAGGTTCTCCCCGAAGAGCTGGTAGCGGGACTGGTGCAGCCCGAACGACAGCAGGTCCCGCTTGCGGAAGAACCCGCGGCGGTACAGGCCCACGGCGAGGTGGAAGGCGCTCGCGCCGCGGATGATCGTGTTGTCGACGTCGAAGAACGCGCCGACCCGGGGCCGGGCCTCGGTGGCCACCGCCTCGGCACCCGCGTCCGGGGTCGCGGCGTGCGCGCGCCCGGCGGCTCGGGGTGGGGCGTCGGGCGCCGCCACGATGTGCGGGACGACGGCCGCACCGGCGGCGGCGACCTCGTCGGGCGTTGTCGGCTCGGGCACCCCGTCACTGTAACGAGCCGTCCTAGGCTGGGGAGGTGCATCCCGCCGACCCGTCCCCGCCCCCCGTCGCACCGGCGCGCGTCGTGCTCTACGGCCGCGCGGGCTGCCACCTGTGCGACGAGGCGCGCGAGCTCGTGCGCACCGTGTGCGCGGAGTCGGGCGCGAGGTGGCGCGAGGTCGACGTCGACGAGCCGGGTGCGCCGCTGCTGGCGAACGGCGAGGCGGTGCTCGACGCCTACGGCGAGCTCGTGCCGGTCGTCGAGGTCGACGGGGTCCGCCAGGGCTACTGGCGCATCGACGGCGCCCGGGTCCGGCAGGCCCTCGCTGCGGGACCCCCGACGTCCTAACCTGACCCGAGGACCATCCTGGGAGGTCAGTCATGGGCGCCCCACCGCCCGGCCGCACCGACGCACCGCTGCGCGACGCCGCGCCGCTGGTGCGCCCGGCCGCGCGCACCGTGCCGCCCTCGACCGTCGCGCGGCTCCCCGGGTACCTGCGTGCGCTCGCGGAGGTCGAGGCCCAGGGGGTGCGGACGGCGTCGTCGGACGCGCTCGCGGACGTCGCGGGCGTGAGCCCCGCGCAGCTGCGCAAGGACCTGTCGTTCCTCGGGTCGCACGGCACGCGTGGGGTCGGCTACGACGTCGCGCACCTGCGCGGGCAGATCGGCGTCGTGCTCGGGCTGACGCGGCAGCGCCCGGTCGTCATCGTCGGGCTCGGGAACATGGGGCACGCGCTCGCGAACTACCCGGGCTTCACCGAGCGGGGGTTCGTGGTCGTGGGGCTCGTCGACGCGGACCCGCGCGTCGCCGGGACCCAGGTCGCGGGCCTGCGCGTCGAGCCCGCCGAGCGCCTCGCGGACGTCGTGCGCGAGGGCGGCGCGACGATGGCCGTCATCACCGTCCCGGCCGGGGCGGCGCAGGACGTGTGCGACCGGCTCGTCGCGGCTGGCGTGCGGGGGATCCTCAACTTCGCGCCGCGCGCGCTGCAGGTGCCCGACGGCGTGGACGTGCGCTCGGTCGACCTCGGCTCGGAGCTGCAGATCCTGGCGTTCCACGACCAGGCGCGGTCGATGTCCTGAGCCGGCCTGTGCCGGCCTCGGCCGGTCGCGCGTGCGTCGCGCGGGGCGGCCGTGCGGGCGGTGCCCGCTGCGGTGCCCGGGTCGTCGCGGGGCGGACAGACCTCGGGCGCGACGACCGGGGGGACGGTCGCCGCGCCCGAGGAGGCTGCGGTGCGCACGCGCGGTGCGCGCCGGCCCGGGGGCCGGGGGAGGTGCGTCAGGCGGGCGTCACGCCTGCTTGATGATCGACGCGTCGATCGTGATGACGACCTTGTCGCTGACGAGCACGCCGCCGGCCTCGAGGGCCGCGTTCCAGGTCAGCCCGAAGTCCTTGCGCGAGATCGTCGTCGTGGCCTCGAAGCCGGCACGCGTGTTGCCGAACGGGTCGACCGCGGTGCCGCTGAACTCGGTCGCGAGCTCGACCTCACGGGTCACGCCGTGGATCGTCAGGTCGCCGACGATGACGTGGTCGGAGCCGGCGGGGCGCACGGAGGTCGACGCGAAGCTCCACTCGCCGAACTGCTCGACGTCGAAGAAGTCGGCCGTCTTGAGGTGGCCGTCGCGGCCGGCGTCGCCGGTGCTGATGCTGGACGGGTCGAGCGTCGCGGTGACGGACGTGGACGCGAGGTCCTCGCCGACGACGACGGTGCCCGAGGTGATCGCGACGGTGCCGCGGACCTTGGAGATGCCGGCGTGGCGGACGGTGAAGGCGGCCTCGCTGTGCGACGCGTCGACCGCCCAGGTGCCCGTGGCGAGCTCGGACGGGACCGCGGTGGAGGTGGTGCTCATGGTGATCTCCTCGGGAAGTCGTTACTTGAACCGTCAAGGAACTGTTAGTTGAGATTTCTACTACACTGAGCGACGTCGCGCAACCCCCTAGCGTGGTTCGCGGACACCCCGCTCGCAGCCCGTCCACCCGCGCCGCCCCCGCGCCCGCCCCGCAGCCCGACCCCCGGAGACCCCATGACCAGCACCGACACCCGGACCGAGAAGCACACGGACGTCCGCTGGCTCTCGCCCGAGCAGCAGACGCACTGGCGCGCGTTCCGCGACGGCACGGCGCTGCTCCTCGACGTCCTCGGCCGCGAGCTCGATGACGACAGCGGGCTCTCGCTCGGCGAGTACGAGGTCCTCGTGCGGCTCTCCGAGGCGCCGGGCCGCACGCTGCGGATGTCCGAGCTCGCCGGGGAGCTCGCGCACTCGCGCAGCCGCCTCACGCACACCATCCGGCGCATGGAGAGCGACGGCCTCGTCGCCCGCACGCCGTGCGCGGAGGACGCCCGGGGCGTCAACTGCACGATGACCGAGGCCGGCTGGCAGCGGATCGTCGACGCCGCGCCCGGTCACGTGGAGGCCGTGCGCGCCAACCTGGTCGACGTCCTGACCCCCGCGCAGCTCGCGGCGCTGGGCGAGGCGATGGGCGTCGTCATCGAGCACCTGCGCACCGCGGCCCGCCCGCGGTCGTCCGCCGGCGGGTCCGGGGGCCGGGCCCGCCGCTGACCCGGCGTCCGGCGGCGGGTTCCCGCTCCGGACGTCGCCCATCTCACGCCGCCGTCGGACCCAGCACACAGCCACGTTTGCGACACTGGGACCATGGTCGCCACCACCCTGCACCTCCTGCGTCACGGCGAGGTCCACAACCCCACGGGCGTGCTCTACGGCCGCCTGCCGGGCTACCACCTCTCCGAGCGCGGGCACGCGATGGCGGCGCTCGTCGCCGAGCACCTCGCGGGCGGGCGCGGCGCGGAGCGAGCGGACGTCACGGTCGTCATCGCCTCGCCGCTGCAGCGCGCGCAGGAGACCGCCGGCCCCGTCGCGGCCGCGTTCGGCGTCGACGTGCGCACCGACGAGAACCTGCTCGAGGCCGAGAACCAGTTCCAGGGGATGACGTTCGGGGTCGGCGACGGGTCGCTGCGCCACCCCCAGCACTGGCCGCTGCTGCGCAACCCGTTCCGCCCGTCCTGGGGTGAGCCGTACGAGGCGCAGGTCGCGCGCATGCGCGCCGCGCTCGACGCCGCGCGGGAGGCCGCCCGCGGGCACCAGGCCGTGCTCGTGAGCCACCAGCTGCCCATCTGGGTCACCCGCCTCGCGTTCGAGAACCGGCGGCTCTGGCACGACCCGCGCCGGCGACAGTGCTCGCTGGCCTCGCTCACGTCGCTGCACTACGAGGACGACCGCTTCACCGGCCTGACCTACAGCGAGCCCGCCGCCGAGCTGCTGCCCGGCGCGGCGCGGGTGGCCGGCGCGTGACCTCGCGGGCTGCCGGCCGGGCCGGACGCGGAGCGCGGGCCGCCGCGGGCGCCGCCGGGCTCGTGCTCGCCCTCGGGCTGCTCGGGGCGTGCACGCCGGAGGACACCAACGCGCCCGACGACGTCGTCGGGCAGGGGTACGAGTCGGGTGACGGCTCCCAGAAGGTGTGGGCCGCGGGCGACCGGTCCGAGCCCGTCGAGCTCGGGGGGACCGACTTCGCGGGCGAGGCGCAGGACGTCGCGGCGTGGCGCGGGGACGTCGTCGTCCTCAACACCTGGTACGCCGCGTGCCCGCCGTGCCGCGCCGAGGCGCCCGACCTCGTGGACGTCGCGACCGAGTACGCCGACCAGGGCGTCCACCTGCTCGGCATCAACGGGACCGACGACGCGGGCGCCGCCGAGGCGTTCCAGCGCACGTTCGAGGTGCCCTACCCGAGCATCGCCGACACCGACGGCGCCGCGATCGCCGCGCTCCAGGGCACCGTGCCGGTCCAGGCCGTGCCCACGACCGTCGTGCTCGACCGCGAGGGCCGCGTCGCCGCCCGCATCCTCGGCATCGCCGAGGGCTCCACGCTGCGCGCGCTGCTCGACGACGTGCTCGCCGAGCAGCCGGGCGCGACGACGTGACCGGCGCGGCGCCGGGCCTGCTCGGGGCCGCGCACGGCGTGCTCGCCACCGGCGGAGCCGCCGCGGGCATCGGCGACGCCTTCCAGACCACGGCCTTCTCGGGGTCCCTGCTGCTCGCGGTGCCGGTCGCGCTCGTCGCGGGGTTCGTCGCGTTCGCCTCGCCCTGCGTGCTGCCGCTCGTGCCGGGCTACCTCGGCTACCTCGGCGGGATGTCGGCGGCGAGCGGCGTCTTGGGGTAGCGCACGACCGTCGGGGCGTCGTCGACGTCGACCGCCGTGCGCAGCG
>NZ_JBFTER010000165.1:0-5956 GCF_047229345.1 Cellulomonas jepli
GTGCGTCCCCGGGCGGGCGTCCGGCGCGGGCACCGGCGCGGTCCCGGGCTCCGGCGCGGCCGCTGGCGCCGGCGGGCTGCTCACGGTCGGCAGGGCTCGGGTGACGTCGGGGTCCGGGCGGGGCGCCGGCACGGACGCCGTGGGGTCCTGGCGCCGGGCGAGGTCCATCTCGGGCGCGGGCCGGTCGCCACCGCCGGTGCCACCGGTCGGCTCGCCGACGCCGGCACCCGGCTCGTGCCGGCCGGTCGCGACCGTGCCCGACGGCGGGACGGCCCCGGGCACCTCGTCCCGCTCCCGCACGGGGCTGCGGAGCGGCTCGGCGAGGAGGTCGAGGTGGTCGGGCAGGCCACGCGCGGCGGGCGTGGCGGCGCCGTCCTCGGTCTCCGGCTCACGCGTCACCGTCCCAGGATAGGGCGGGACCAGGTCGACCTCGCCGTCCGTCCGTGGTGAGCCGCACCTGCGCCCCGGACCCGAGGCGGGCTCGGACGTCGTGCCCCGCGCACACCGGTCGGTCGCGCGGTGCGCCGCGGGTCGGGGCGGGCACACCGGCGAGGATCCCCTCGGGGCGGTGCACGTCACGTCGCCACACCGGATAACACCGTGCTCGCCGTCGGCGGCCCGGGAGACAATGACGCGCGTGTCCCTCTCGCCGTACGTCGACCTGCTGCGCCTGCCCGGCGTCCTCCGCCTGGTGCTCGTCGCGCTCGTCGCCCGCGTGCCGCACGCCGCCTCGGGCGTCGTCGTCACGCTGCACGTCGTCCTGACGCTGGGCAAGGGGTACGGCCAGGCGGGCGTCGTGGTCGCCGCGGTGACGATCGGCTCAGCGATCGGTGCCCCGTGGCGCGGGAAGCGCGTGGACGCGCTCGGGCTGCGGCGCGCGCTCGTCCCGTCGGTGGTCGTCGAGTCGGCCGTGTGGGTCGTGGCGCCGTTCCTCGGGTACGAGGCGCTCGTCGTCGCCGCGTTCGTGGCCGGGCTGTTCCTCGTGCCGGTGTTCTCGGTCGTCCGGCAGTCGCTGGGCGTGCTCGTGCCGCCGGTCCAGCAGCGCACGGGGTTCGCGCTCGACTCGGTCGGCACCGAGCTGACGTTCATGCTGGCGCCCGTCGTCGGCGTGCTCGTCGCGACGCAGGTCTCGACGACCGTCGCGCTCGTCGCGGTCGGCGTCTCGACCGTCGCGGCCGGGGTGCTGCTGATCTGGTTCGACCCGCCGACCCGCACGTCGCAGGTGCACGCGCGGTCGTCCGCGACCCTGCCGGCCGCGCCGGACGTCGAGGGTGTCGTGTCGCTCGCGAAGCCGGTGCCCGCCGCCGCGGTGGCTGCGGCGACGGGCGTCCGGGTCGTGACCCCGGCGCTGCTCGTCGTCCTCGCGGCGGCGGTCGCGGTGTCGTTCGTCCTCAACGCGACGGACGTGTCCATCGTCGCCGCGCTCGAGGGCTGGGGACGTGAGGCCTCCGTCGGGTGGGTCATCGCGCTCTGGGCGGGCGGATCGGTCGTCGGCGGCCTCGTCTACGGTGCGGGACGCCGCGCGGTGCACCCGCTCGTGCTCGTGCTCGTGCTCGCGCTCCTGACGCTGCCCGCGGCAGCCGCCGGGACGCCGCTGCTGCTCGCGATCGCGGTCGTGCTCGCCGGCGTGCCCTGTGCGCCCGCGCTCTCCTCGATCACGGCGGCGCTCGTCCGGCTGGCTCCCGAGGAGCGACGCGGCGAGGTCATGGGGTGGCAGGGCAGCGCGATGACGCTGGGCGCCGCGGTCGGCGCACCGCTGTGCGGCTGGTTCATCGACCGGCACGGTCCGGGGGCCGGCTTCCTGACGGCGAGCGTGATCGGCGTGGTGCTCGCCGGCGGTGGGCTCGTCGTGCTCCGGCTCGCCCGCGACCGCTCGCTGCGGTCGGCGTCGTCGGCCGAGCCGGTGCGCGACGCGGTCGAGGCGCACGTCGCGGTCGACGCGCGCTGAGGGGTCGGCGGGCGACGCGCCGTGGGGGAGCGGCCCCGTGCGGCGCCGGGTCGTCGCACCACCGGGCGTGGCCGCGGATACCCCCGTCCGTGCCGGGCAGGTGACGCGATCGAGCGCCGGTCAGTGCCTCGCCCGATCCCCGGAAGATCGGACGACCGAGCCGGTCGGCGTCGCTGCCGGTCAGCCGGCTCGGTCCGACCGCTGGTGCCCTGCCCTCGCCGCGCGCGTCAGACGACCGAGCCGGTCCACTTCTCGCCCGGCCCCTCGCCTGGCGCGTCGGGGAACGGCGACGCCTCGCGGAACGCGAGCTGCAGGGAGCGCAGCCCGTCGCGCAGCGAGCGGGCGTGCTGGTTGCCGAGGTCCGGCGCCGAGGCGGTGACGAGCGCAGCGAGCGCGGTGATGAGCTTGCGGGCCTCGTCGAGGTCGAGGTAGTCCTCGCCGCGCGCGTCCTCGGTGTCGGGGCTCAGGCCGCACTTGACCGCGGCGGCGCTCATGAGGTGGACGGCCGCGGTCGTGATGACCTCGACCGCGGCCACGTCGGCGATGTCGCGCACGGCCTCCGTCTCGGGCGTGCGGGGGTCGACGGGGCTCGTGCTCGCGCTGTGCTCGGACATGCCCCGATCCTCTCATCGCGCGCCGGTGCGCCGGTCGCCGCGCACGCCGGAGCGCACCTCGCTGCGCCGTCCCCCGGACGCGGGCAGGGCCCGCACCGAGGGGTGCGGGCCCTGCTGCCGGTCCGGGGAGGACCGTCGTGCTCGTGTGTCAGGCGACCGGGACGCTCGCGGTCGCCGGCTCGCCCGTCTCGAAGGGCGCCGTGCCGGCCAGGGCGGCCCGCAGCGCGGCGCCGAGGCCCGCGTCGACGCTCGTCCAGTAGCCGATCGCGCGCTCGCGGATCTCGTCGCTCTTCACCGCGCCGACGTGGCCGGTGATCGTCTCGAGGAAGCGGGCACGCGCCGCGTCGTCGAACACCTCGCGGTAGAGCGTGCCGGCCTGCCCGAAGTCGTCGTCCTCGGGGTGCAGCGTCGCGGCCGAGCGCTGCAGCGCGCCGTCGGACTCCCAGCCCGGCGACTCCGCGGCGCGCGCCGGGTCGGCCGCGGCCCCGCCGACCGAGTTCGGCGCGTAGACGGGGACGCTCGGGGCGTTGAACGCGTACCGCGCGGCGCCGTCCTTCGAGTACGAGTAGACGGGCGCCGCGTGGGGGGCGTTGACCGGGAGCTGCGCGTGGTTCGTGCCGACGCGGTACCGGTGGGCGTCCGCGTAGGAGAAGATCCGGGCGAGGAGCATCTTGTCGGGGCTCGCCGCGATGCCGGGCACGAAGTTGCTCGGCGCGAACGTGGCCTGCTCGATCTGCGCGAAGTAGTTCTCGGGGTTGCGGTTCAGCTCGAGCTGGCCGACCTCGATGAGCGGGTAGTCGGCGTGCGGCCACACCTTCGTCAGGTCGAACGGGTTGAACCGGTACTCCGCGGCGTCGGCGTACGGCATGACCTGGACCGAGAGCGTCCACGACGGGAAGTCGCCGCCCTCGATGGCCTCGTACAGGTCGCGGATGTGGTGGTCCGCGTCCGAGCCGGCGAGCTGCGCGGCCTCGTCGGGCGTGAAGTTGCGGATGCCCTGGTTCGTCCTGAAGTGGTACTTGACCCAGAACCGCTCGCCCGCGGCGTTGATCCACTGGTACGTGTGCGAGCCGAACCCGTCCATGTGCCGCCACGACGCCGGGATCCCGCGGTCGCCCATGAGCCAGGTGACCTGGTGCGCCGACTCCGGCGAGAGCGACCAGAAGTCCCACTGCATGTCGTTGTCGCGCAGGTGGCTGCCCGGCAGGCGCTTCTGCGAGTGGATGAAGTCGGGGAACTTGATGCCGTCGCGGATGAAGAAGACGGGGGTGTTGTTCCCGACGAGGTCGTAGTTGCCCTCGGTCGTGTAGAACTTCAGCGCGAAGCCGCGGGGGTCGCGCCACGTGTCGGGGGAGCCCTGCTCGCCGGCGACCGTCGAGAAGCGCAGCAGCGTCTCGGTCGTGGTGCCCTTCTGGAACAGCGCGGCGCGTGTGAAGGCGCTCACGTCGTGCGTCGTGGTGAACGTGCCGAAGGCCCCGCCGCCCTTGGCGTGCACGATGCGCTCGGGGACCTTCTCGCGGTTGAACTGCGCGAGCTTCTCGACGAGGTAGTGGTCGTGCAGCGCGATGGGGCCGTCGGCGCCGACGGACTGCGAGTGCGCGTCCGACGCGACCGGCGCGCCGGCGTTCGTCGTGGTGTACGGGACCTGGGACACGGTGGTTCCTTTCGCAGGACCGGGCGGGGCCGGCCGGGGGTGTGCCGCGCGGCGACGGAGCCGGCGGAGCGGGGGGAGGTCGAGGAGCCGGGCGCCGGGCGCCGCGGCGTGGTCGTCAGGTGGTTCCGGCGGCGCGGCAGTCGGGGCACAGGCCCCAGTAGGTGACCTCGGCGCTCTCGATCGTGAACCCGGACGTCGTGCTGGGGACCAGGCAGGGGGCGTGGCCGACGGCGCAGTCCACGTCGTCGAGCGCGCCGCAGCCGCGGCACGCGACGTGGTGGTGGTTGTCGCCGACGCGGCGCTCGTAGCGCGCGGGGTGACCGGCGGGCTCGATGCGGCGGAGCAGCCCGGCGTCGGTGAGCGCGCGCAGCACGTCGTAGACCGCCTGGACGGAGACGGTGGGCAGCGTGCGACGGACCTCGGTCAGGACGGTGTCGGCGTCGGCGTGCGGGTGGGCGCCGACCACGTCGAAGACGGCGAGCCGCGGTTCCGTGACGCGCAGCCCGCGCTCACGGAGTGCGGCGGAGAGGTCCATGACCAGGAGGTTCGCATGCATTCTGGAATGATTCAAGTAAGTGCACCCTGGGTGACGCGTGTCGTGGCTCACGTCCGTGCCGGAGGGTGGCGTCGCTACCGGGTCGCGCGCCGGGTCGCTGCCGCGGTCCCGCAGATCCCGTGCTCGTGGTAGCCTTGACGACGACCAGCCGCATCCTGCTGCCCCGAGACGGGCGACGGGGTGCGGTGTACAAGTGGAGCTGATCCCACCCGAGCGTCGACCGCTCGCGACCTGCACAGGGCGCGACGACAGAGGCCGGGTCCGGTCCGAGGGGTGCGTCGCGTTCACGCGGTGCACGCCCGGTGTCGTGCCGCCCGTCGGTGCAGCACCTGCTCGGACTCGTGAGGCCCCCACCTGTACCCAGGGCGGGGGCCTTCCTCGTTCCCGGGGTCCCACGACGAGTTCAAGGAGCACCACATCAGCGAGCCCCGCATCAACGATCGGATCCGCGTCGCCGAGGTCCGCCTGGTCGGCCCCAACGGCGAGCAGGTCGGCATCGTCCGCGTGGAGGACGCACTGCGCCTGGCCCAGGACGCCGACCTCGACCTCGTCGAGGTCGCGCCGGACGCCCGCCCGCCCGTCTGCAAGATCATGGACTACGGCAAGTTCAAGTACGAAGCAGACATGAAGGCCCGCGAGGCCCGGCGCAACCAGACGAACACGGTCCTCAAGGAGATCCGTTTCCGGCTGAAGATCGACCCGCACGACTACGGCACCAAGAAGGGCCACGTCGAGCGCTTCCTCTCGGCCGGCGACAAGGTCAAGGTCATGATCATGTTCCGTGGCCGCGAGCAGTCGCGCCCGGAGATGGGCATCCGCCTGCTCCAGCGGCTCGCCGCCGACGTCGCCGAGCTCGGCTTCGTGGAGAGCTCGCCGAAGCAGGACGGCCGCAACATGATCATGGTGCTCGGGCCGACCAAGAAGAAGGCCGAGCAGAAGCAGGAGCAGCGTCGCGTCGAGAAGACGCGTCCGCCGCGCGAGCAGCCCGAGACGATCGAGTTCGACGCCGACGCAGCAGCCGCGTCCGCCGCCGCTCCCGCAGCGCCGGCACAGCCGGCCGCTGCCGTCGCCACGCCGGTCGCCGCCTCGACCTCTCCGGCCGAGGCTCCGGCTCCCGCGTCGACCCCGGCCGCCGCGCCCGCACCCGCGGCGTCCGGTCACTTATAAACAAATACGAGCCCACG
>NZ_JBFTER010000166.1:0-5620 GCF_047229345.1 Cellulomonas jepli
GACCGCGACCGCTCGGGGGCCGGCGCGGCCCTCGTCCGGCTCGCGGTGCGGGAGGCGACCGGCGACGACGCCGCGGACGTCGCCCGCCGCTGCCCCGGGTGCGGCGGGACCGACCACGGGCCGACGGAGGTCGCCGGCTCCGGAGCGGCCGACCTCGGCGCCGGGGGCTGGTCGGTGTCGCTCTCGCACAGCGGCGACCTCGTGACGGTCGCCGTCGGGCACGGGGTGGGTGCGGTCGGCGTCGACGTCGAGCAGGCGCGCACCGACGTCCGCACGGTCGCACCGGTGCTGTGCCGCGACGACGAGCTGGCGGCGGACCTCGCCGCTCCGGACCCGCGGGGGGCGCTGCTGACCCGCTGGGTGCGCAAGGAGGCGGTGCTCAAGGCCGCCCGGGTCGGGCTCACGGTGCCCCTGCGCCACCTCGCGACGTCGCCCGCGCACGAGCCGGCGCGCCTGCGGGAGTGGGAGCCGCGCACGCGCCCGGCCGGGCTCGACCTCGCGGGGGTCGCGTGCCACGACCTCCCCGCGGGGGTCCTCGCGGCCGCGGGTGGCGGACACCGCGGCTCGGTGACGGCGCTCGCCGGCGGCGCGGGCCGGCTCGCGGTCCGGCACCGGTGGGTCGGCGCGAGCGAGCTCGAGCGGGTCGCCCCGGCGCTCAGCCCCGCAGGTACGTGAGCACCGCCGCGACCCGGCGCGACGAGGTCGTCGACGGGGGCAGGTCGAGCTTCGCGAGGATGCTGTTGATGTGCTTCGCGACCGCCTTCTCGGTGACGACCAGCTTCTCGGCGATGACGGAGTTGGCGTCGCCCTCGGCCATGCGGGCGAGGACCTCCAGCTCGCGCGCCGTGAGCCGCTCCAGGACGGTCCGGCGGGTGTCCCGGCGCATCAGGACCGCCACGACGTCCGGGTCCATCACGGTGCCGCCGTCGCGCACCGAGCGCAGGGCGGCGACGAACTGCACGTCGTCGAACACCCGGTCCTTGAGCAGGTACCCGACGCCGGAGTCCCCGGTCGCGAGGAGCTCCTGCACGTACAGCTGCTCGACGTACTGCGAGAGCAGCACGACGGGCAGACCCGGTGCACGCGTGCGCGCCTCGACCGCGGCACGCAGGCCCTCGTCGGAGAACGTGGGCGGCAGGCGCAGGTCGAGCAGCGTGAGGTCGGGGCGGTGCTCGTCGATCGCGTCCAGGATCTCGTCGCCGTGCGCGACGGCGGCGACGACCTCGATACCGTGGCTGCCCAGCAGCCGGACGAGCCCGTCCCGGAGCAGGAACTGGTCCTCCGCGAGCACGACACGCATCGGGCGCTCCTCGCTGGTCGGGCCGGTCGGGTGCGAGTGTAGCCAGCACGTCGCACGCCGCGGCCGGCGCCGGGTCACGGCGGTCGACCGGGCGGGCGGCCCGACGGACGGCCGGACGCCGCCGGGGAGTGGTGCGCGCACCACTGACGGGCGGCGCCGCGCCGGGCAGGCTGTCGGTATGGACAGACCACTACTCACGACCGAGGTCACGATGCCGCTCGACGAGCTCCGCGCCCCGCACGCGCCCCGCGCCGGGGTGTACCTCGGCCGTGGGCTCGCGCTCGCCGGGCTCGCGGTGTGGGAGGCGTTCGTGGTGCTGTGGCTCGCGCTCGCCGTGACGCTGGTCGTGGTCGGCATCGGGATCCTGCTCGTCCCGGGGGCGCTCGACCTCGTCCGCTCGGACGCCCGCCGCCAGCGTGCGCTCGCCCTGGGCTTCTCGGGTGTGCGCGTGAGCGAGGACTACCTGCCGCTGCCGCCCGGGGCCGACGCGGGCGGCCTGGGTGCCGCGTGGCGCCGCACCCACGCGATGCTCGGGGACCGCGCGACGTGGGCCGACCTGCTGTGGCACGTGGTGAACCCGATCGTGGGCCTGACGCTCGCGCTGCTGCCCGTCCTCGGCATCGTGCACGGCCTGTGGGGCGTCAGCCTGCTCGTGCTGTGGGAGCCGGTCGTGAGCGCGTGGGAGAACAGCTGGTTCCTGTTCGTGCCGCTGACGGGCCAGGGCTCGGCGGTCGCCGCGGCGGTGCTCGGCGTTCTCGAGATCGTCGCGGCGGTGCTGCTCGCGCGGCCCGCCGTGCGGGCGCACGGCCGCTGGGTGCGGACCGTCCTGTCGCACGACTCGCGCCGGCTGCGGCAGCGCGTGGCGCACCTCGCGCAGAGCAGGACCGACGTCGTCGACCACGAGGCGCAGGAGATCCGCCGGATCGAGCGGGACCTGCACGACGGCGCGCAGGCCCGGCTCGTGGCGATGGGCATGACGCTCACGGCGGCGGAGCGCCTGATCGACGAGAACCCGGCCGCGGCGCGCGCCATGGTGCTCGAGGCCAAGCAGACCTCGGCCGCGGCGCTGACGGAGCTGCGTGAGCTCGTGCGGGGCATCCACCCGCCGGTCCTCGCCGACCGCGGCCTGGTGGACGCGATCCGTGCGCGCGCGCTGGAGTCGCCGCTGCGCGTCGAGGTCCGGTCGACCGTCGAGGGTCGTCCGCTGCCGCCGCTCGAGTCCGCGGTGTACTTCGCGGTCTCCGAGCTGCTCGCGAACGTCGGGAAGCACGCCGACGCGACGACCGTGACGATCGACGTGACGAACGACGACGGCACGCTGCGCGTGAGCGTCCAGGACGACGGGCGGGGTGGGGCCGACGTGGCCCGCGGGACCGGTCTGCGGGGGATCGAGCGGCGCCTCGCGGCCTTCGACGGCTTCCTGGTGGTGCACAGCCCGGTGGGCGGGCCGACGACCGCGAGCATCACCGTGCCCTGCCGGCTCGCGACGTACTCCTGAGTACTCTCGTCAGCTGAGATGGATGGCATGTTCACTGCGGGTTCACCTGGGTTTGCGGTAGACATTCAGTCGGCGTCGCTCGCAGGGGGCAGCCGCCAGAGGACACAGGGGACCTTCACGGTGCGCATCAATCTCTTGGGACCGATGTCCCTGCAGTCCGGCGACCACACGTGCTCGATCAGCTCCCGGCAGGTGCGCACGCTCCTCGCGCTGCTCGCGCTCTCGCCCGGCCGGGTGCTGTCGACCGACTGGCTCGTCGCCGCGCTGTGGGACGAGGCCACGATCGCCAACTCCCGCAACGCGCTCCA
The DNA here is from genome assembly GCF_047229345.1 of Cellulomonas jepli. NCBI lineage: Bacteria > Bacillati > Actinomycetota > Actinomycetes > Micrococcales > Cellulomonadaceae > Cellulomonas > Cellulomonas jepli. Next base: position 3,107 of record NZ_JBFTER010000166.1, read on the forward strand.
GGCCACCGTCACCCGGCTGCGCCGCCACCTGCGCGGGTTCAGCGGGACGCTGCCGCTGCTGCGCACCTCCTACGGCGGCTACGTGCTCGACGTGACACCGCTCGACGTCGACGCGTTCCAGTTCACCGCGATGCTCGACCGCGCCTCGGCCCTGCGCCACGAGGAGCCGACCGAGGCGCTGCGGCTCACGCACGCCGCCCTCGCGCTGTGGCGCGGCCCGGCGCTCGAGGGCGTCAACGACCTCTCGGCGTTGCGCGCCGAGCAGGCGCGGCTCGAGGAGGGGCACGTCGGCGCGCTCGAGATGTCCGCGGAGCTCCGGCTCGAGCTGGGCGACACCCGCACCGTGCTCAACGACCTGCGCCACCTCGTCGAGATCCACGCCGACCGCGAGCGGCTCGGCGAGCTCCTCATGGTGGCCCTGTACCGCAACGGTCAGCAGAGCGAGGCCCTGGACGTGTTCAACCGCATCCGCGTGCGGCTGCGGCACGAGCTCGGGATCGACCCCGGCCGCGGGCTGCGCTACCTCCAGCAGGCGATCCTCTCGCAGGACCCGACGCTCGAGCTCAGCAGCGGGCTGGACACGCTGCGCAGGCTCTCGGGCGGTCGCGCCCCGCACGCCGCCCTCACGTTCTGAGCCGACCGCTCCGGCGGCTCAACGCTGCGGGCGCCGGCGGCTCACCGCTGCGGGTGCCGGCGGCTCACGGCTGCAGCGCGTCGTACTCCGCCTCGGCGGCCACGTCGTCCTCGACGTCGAGCCGCAGGTGACCCAGCACGACCTGGAGCACGCGCAGGACGCTCGACGCCCGCTCCCCCCAGCTCGACAGGTACGAGAACTGCCACCACCACAGCGCCTCGAGCTCCTGGCCCTGCTCGTGGTGGCGCAGGCCCTGGACCAGCGCACCCGCGATCGCGACGAGCTCGCCCGACAGCGTCGAGCCCGTGACCTCGGCGCCGAGGACCGGGTCCACGACCTCGGCGTACTCGTCGATGCCCTCGAGCACGTTCGCGAGCGCGACGCGCAGCGGGTCGACGTCCGGGTCGGGGCCGATGTCCGGCTCGTAGCGGTCCGGCGGCACGACGTCGACGATCGCGCCGAGCCGAGCGCCGACCGCGAGCGCGTCCGACACCGCGAGCAGCAGCAGCGGGATCGCGGCCTCGGGGTTCGTGCCGGCGCCGACCTCGGTGATCGTCGTCAGGAAGCTCCGGGACTCCTCGGCGACCGACTGCGCGACGCCGAGCAGGTCCGCGAGGTCCTCCTCGACCGCGGGCGGGGTCACCGCCGCGCGCCCGGGCTCGCCGCTGAGGTCCACGCCGGGCAGGTCCGCCCCGGCGACCGCGCCGCCGTCGGCCGGGCCCTGCGTCGTCTCGTCCGCCATCGTCGCCACTCCCCTACGCGCTGATCCGTCGTCGGCCCTCGAACGCCCGGCCGAGGGTCACCTCGTCCGCGTACTCGAGGTCCCCGCCCACCGGGAGGCCCGACGCGAGCCGGCTCACCGTGAGGCCCATCGGCACGAGCATCCGTGCGAGGTACGTGGCGGTCGCCTCGCCCTCGACGTTCGGGTCCATCGCGAGGATCACCTCGGTGACCGTGCCGTCCTGCAGGCGCGTGAGCAGGTCCTTGATGCGCAGGTCGTCCGGCCCGATGCCCGCGATCGGGTTGATCGCGCCGCCGAGCACGTGGTACTTGCCGCGGAACTCGCGCGTGCGCTCGATCGCGACGACGTCCTTGGGCTCCTCGACGACGCAGATCGTGGTCGGCGAGCGCCGCGGGTCGCGGCAGACGCGGCACTGCGGCTCCTGCGACACGTTCCCGCAGACCTCGCAGAACCGGACGCGCGCCTTGACCTCGGTCAGGGCGTCGACCAGCCGCCGCACGTCCGCGGGGTCCGCGGCGAGCACGTGGAACGCGATGCGCTGCGCGCTCTTGGGACCGACGCCGGGCAGCCGCCCGAGCTCGTCGATCAGGTCCTGGACCGCACCCTCGTACACACGCCCACCCTACGTGCCCCGCGACCCCGCGGACCCGGAGCGCGCCGGTCCACCGCGACCCGCTCGCGCCGGCGGGCGGCCTCAGCCCATCGGGTCGTCGGTCTGCTCGTCGATGATCGTGCCGCCGAGGAGCTGGGCGACGAGCGGCGCGCCCGTGAGGCCCGACGTCGCGAGGTCGGGGTCGTCGGGCGACGGGAAGTCCTCGACCGGGGCGTTGCGCGTCGCACCCCGGCTCGCGGCGTAGGCGCGCTCGGCGGCGACACGAGCCGTGACGGGGGGCTGGGCGGGTCCGCCGGCGCCGGCACCGCCCGGACCGCCGGCGGCACCGGCGCCGCCTCCGCTGGGACGCCCGCCCGAGGCCGAGCCGCTCGGGCGTGCGGGCGGCGCGTCGTCGTACGGGTCGTCCGCCGGCGGGATCGGGATCCCCGCATAGGGGTCGCCGTCGGCCAGGTCGTGCGGCGGCTCGGGCACGCCCGGGTCGTCGTCGTACGGCGCGGGTCCCCCGGCGCCCGGGCGTCGCCCAGC
>NZ_JBFTER010000167.1:0-5585 GCF_047229345.1 Cellulomonas jepli
GATTGAGAAGTTGCCTCCGGATGGGTCGAAGGGCCTGGATGGATGAGCGTCTGCTCCTTGAGAACTCAACAGTGTGCCAAGTAGTCGATGCCAAGATGGTTCATCGGCGGGGTTGTTCGGCCGTTTTGGTCGGGTGGTCTCGTGGGTGAGTCTTGGTTGACTGGGGATCGTCTTCCGCCTCCGTGGAAGTGCGGTTCTCATGAAGCCGAATTCAACTGGTCCCGGAGTGATTCGGGGCTGTTTCGTGTGTCGGTTGCCTTGCCGTTTCGGCGGTGGGGTGCCATGTAGACATTTACGGAGAGTTTGATTCTGGCTCAGGACGAACGCTGGCGGCGTGCTTAACACATGCAAGTCGAACGGTGACGACGGGGCTTGCCCTGTCTGATCAGTGGCGAACGGGTGAGTAACACGTGAGTAACCTGCCCTTGACTCTGGGATAACCGCGGGAAACGGCGGCTAATACCGGATATGAGACGTACAGGCATCTGTTGCGTCTGGAAAGATTTATCGGTCAAGGATGGGCTCGCGGCCTATCAGCTTGTTGGTGGGGTGATGGCCTACCAAGGCGACGACGGGTAGCCGGCCTGAGAGGGCGACCGGCCACACTGGGACTGAGACACGGCCCAGACTCCTACGGGAGGCAGCAGTGGGGAATATTGCACAATGGGCGCAAGCCTGATGCAGCGACGCCGCGTGAGGGATGAAGGCCTTCGGGTTGTAAACCTCTTTCAGCAGGGAAGAAGCGCAAGTGACGGTACCTGCAGAAGAAGCGCCGGCTAACTACGTGCCAGCAGCCGCGGTAATACGTAGGGCGCAAGCGTTGTCCGGAATTATTGGGCGTAAAGAGCTCGTAGGCGGTTTGTCGCGTCTGCTGTGAAAACCTGAGGCTCAACCTCGGGCTTGCAGTGGGTACGGGCAGACTAGAGTGCGGTAGGGGTGACTGGAATTCCTGGTGTAGCGGTGGAATGCGCAGATATCAGGAGGAACACCGATGGCGAAGGCAGGTCACTGGGCCGCAACTGACGCTGAGGAGCGAAAGCATGGGGAGCGAACAGGATTAGATACCCTGGTAGTCCATGCCGTAAACGTTGGGCACTAGGTGTGGGGCTCATTCCACGAGTTCCGTGCCGCAGCAAACGCATTAAGTGCCCCGCCTGGGGAGTACGGCCGCAAGGCTAAAACTCAAAGAAATTGACGGGGGCCCGCACAAGCGGCGGAGCATGCGGATTAATTCGATGCAACGCGAAGAACCTTACCAAGGCTTGACATACACCGGAAAAGTGCAGAGATGTGCTCCCCGCAAGGTCGGTGTACAGGTGGTGCATGGTTGTCGTCAGCTCGTGTCGTGAGATGTTGGGTTAAGTCCCGCAACGAGCGCAACCCTCGTCCTATGTTGCCAGCACGTCATGGTGGGGACTCATAGGAGACTGCCGGGGTCAACTCGGAGGAAGGTGGGGATGACGTCAAATCATCATGCCCCTTATGTCTTGGGCTTCACGCATGCTACAATGGCCGGTACAAAGGGCTGCGATACCGCGAGGTGGAGCGAATCCCAAAAAGCCGGTCTCAGTTCGGATTGGGGTCTGCAACTCGACCCCATGAAGTCGGAGTCGCTAGTAATCGCAGATCAGCAACGCTGCGGTGAATACGTTCCCGGGCCTTGTACACACCGCCCGTCAAGTCACGAAAGTCGGTAACACCCGAAGCCGGTGGCCCAACCCTTGTGGAGGGAGCCGTCGAAGGTGGGACTGGCGATTGGGACTAAGTCGTAACAAGGTAGCCGTACCGGAAGGTGCGGCTGGATCACCTCCTTTCTAAGGAGCATCTGGCACCGGGTCGGTCCTTCGTGGCCGGCGCGCTGGTGTCCAGGCCCACGCTCGGTCCGAACGCGATCGGGGTGGAGCTCAAGGGTGGAACATCGACTACGGCCGCGCTCGTCGCGGGTCTGGCTCTAGTACGCCTCGGGTTCGCCTGGGGAGGGAACGAGCGGGGTTCGTGGGGGGTCGGCCTGGCACGCTGTTGGGTCCTGAGGGAACAGCCGTTCACCGGTTGTTGTCCTTGGGAGTCGCCCCCGGTGGGGGTGGCTGCCTGCGGGCCTGTCGGGTCCGGATGAACCGCTTCTGGGTCGATCGCTTCGGTGGTCGGTCGGGGGGTAGGCGCCGGGGATGACGGGGATCGTTCGTAGCTTGAGAACTGCACAGTGGACGCGAGCATCTTTGTATGTTTTTGTGGTCAAGTTTTTAAGGGCACAGGGTGGATGCCTTGGCACTAGGAGCCGAAGAAGGACGTTGTAGCCTGCGATAAGCCTCGGGGAGTTGGCAAACGAACCGTGATCCGAGGATGTCCGAATGGGGAAACCCCGCTGGAGTCATGTCCAGTGACCCGCACCTGAATATATAGGGTGTGTGGAGGGAACGCCGGGAAGTGAAACATCTCAGTACCGGCAGGAAGAGATATTCCGTGAGTAGTGGCGAGCGAAAGCGGATCAGGCCAAACCGTATGCGTGTCAAAGCCGGCAGGCGTTGCGTGTGCGGGGTTGTGGGACCTTTCAGCTGGGACTGCCGTCCGAGCAGGGAGTCAGAAAGTCGCGTCATAGTCGAAGGGCATTGAAAGGCCCGGCACAGAGGGTGTAACCCCCGTAGACGAAATGGCGTGGCCTCCCGAAGGGGATCCCAAGTAGCTCCGGGCCCGAGAAACCCGGAGTGAATCTGCACAGACCACTGTGTAAGCCTAAATACTACCTAGTGACCGATAGCGGACAAGTACCGTGAGGGAAAGGTGAAAAGTACCCCGGGAGGGGAGTGAAATAGTACCTGAAACCGTGTGCCTACAATCCGTTGGAGCCTCCCTAGCAGGGGTGACAGCGTGCCTTTTGAAGAATGAGCCTGCGAGTTAGTGGTACGTGGCGAGGTTAACCCGTGTGGGGAAGCCGTAGCGAAAGCGAGTCCGAATAGGGCGATTCAGTCGCGTGCTCTAGACCCGAAGCGGAGTGATCTAGCCATGGGCAGGTTGAAGCGCGGGTAAGACCGCGTGGAGGACCGAACCCACTTGGGTTGAAAACCGAGGGGATGACCTGTGGTTAGGGGTGAAAGGCCAATCAAACTCCGTGATAGCTGGTTCTCCCCGAAATGCATTTAGGTGCAGCGTCACGTGTTTCTTGCCGGAGGTAGAGCTACTGGATAGCCGATGGGCCCCACCAGGTTACTGACGTTAGCCAAACTCCGAATGCCGGTAAGTGAGAGCGTGGCAGTGAGACTGCGGGGGATAAGCTCCGTAGTCGAGAGGGAAACAGCCCAGACCACCAGCTAAGGCCCCTAAGCGTGTGCTAAGTGGGAAAGGATGTGGAGTTGCACAGACAACCAGGAGGTTGGCTTAGAAGCAGCCACCCTTGAAAGAGTGCGTAATAGCTCACTGGTCAAGTGATTCCGCGCCGACAATGTAGCGGGGCTCAAGCACACCGCCGAAGCTGTGGCATTCACACAATAGCTCAGCCCCTTGTGGGTTCAGGCGTGTGGATGGGTAGGGGAGCGTCGTGTGGCGAGTGAAGTCGCGGGGTGACCCAGCGGTGGACGCCACACGAGTGAGAATGCAGGCATGAGTAGCGAATGACGGGTGAGAAACCCGTCCGCCGAATGATCAAGGGTTCCAGGGCCAGGCTAATCCGCCCTGGGTAAGTCGGGACCTAAGGCGAGGCCGACAGGCGTAGTCGATGGACAACGGGTTGATATTCCCGTACCGGCGAAGAACCGCCCATACCGAGCCCGGTGATGCTAAGCGCCCGAAGCCGTCCACCGTCCCTTCGGGGACTCGGACGGGGGAGCGCGCGACCCGAACCGGTAGTAGGTAAGCGTATTAACAGGGGTGACGCAGGAAGGTAGCCCAGCGTGGCGATGGTAGACCACGTCCAAGGTTGTAGGGCGAGAGGTAGGCAAATCCGCCTCTCACATAGCCTGAGAGCTGATGGTGACCGCGAATGCGGGATGATTGGGTGATCCTATGCTGCCAAGAAAAGCCTCGGCGCGAGGTTCTAGCCGCCCGTACCCTAAACCGACTCAGGTGATCAGGTAGAGAATACCAAGGCGATCGAGAGAATCGTGGTTAAGGAACTCGGCAAAATGCCCCCGTAACTTCGGGAGAAGGGGGGCCCGACGTGTGTACCCACTTGCTGGGGAAGCACTGACGGCCGCAGAGACCAGGGGGAAGCGACTGTTTACTAAAAACACAGGTCCGTGCGAAGTCGCAAGACGATGTATACGGACTGACGCCTGCCCGGTGCTGGAAGGTTAAGAGGACGGGTCAGCCGCAAGGCGAAGCTCAGAATTTAAGCCCCAGTAAACGGCGGTGGTAACTATAACCATCCTAAGGTAGCGAAATTCCTTGTCGGGTAAGTTCCGACCTGCACGAATGGCGTAACGACTTCCCCGCTGTCTCAACCGCGAACTCGGCGAAATTGCACTACGAGTAAAGATGCTCGTTACGCGCAGCAGGACGGAAAGACCCCGGGACCTTTACTATAGCTTGGTATTGGTGTTCGGTGCGGCTTGTGTAGGATAGGTGGGAGACTGTGAAGCCGGCACGCCAGTGTCGGTGGAGTCAACGTTGAAATACCACTCTGGTCGCTCTGGATATCTAACCTCGGTCCGTAATCCGGATCAGGGACAGTGCCTGGTGGGTAGTTTAACTGGGGCGGTTGCCTCCTAAAATGTAACGGAGGCGCTCAAAGGTTCCCTCAGCCTGGTTGGCAATCAGGTGGCGAGTGCAAGTGCACAAGGGAGCTTGACTGTGAGACTGACAGGTCGAGCAGGGACGAAAGTCGGAACTAGTGATCCGGCGGTGGCTTGTGGAAGCGCCGTCGCTCAACGGATAAAAGGTACCCCGGGGATAACAGGCTGATCTTGCCCAAGAGTCCATATCGACGGCATGGTTTGGCACCTCGATGTCGGCTCGTCGCATCCTGGGGCTGGAGTAGGTCCCAAGGGTTGGGCTGTTCGCCCATTAAAGCGGTACGCGAGCTGGGTTTAGAACGTCGTGAGACAGTTCGGTCCCTATCCGCTGCGCGCGCAGGAAACTTGAGAAGGGCTGTCCCTAGTACGAGAGGACCGGGACGGACGAACCTCTGGTGTGCCAGTTGTTCCGCCAGGAGCACGGCTGGTTGGCTACGTTCGGAAGGGATAACCGCTGAAAGCATCTAAGCGGGAAGCCTGCTTCAAGATGAGGTTTCCACGGGGACTTGTTCCCTGAGAGGCTCCCAGCTAGACCACTGGGTAGATAGGCCGGATGTGGAAGTGGGGACTAAAGACTCACGAAGCTGACCGGTACTAATAAGCCGACAACTTCACCACAATACTTTTGTGCTACGCGTCCACTGTGCGGTTCCCGAGAGACGAACGGGAACTCCCGTCAGTCATAACTCGACAGAGTTACGGCGGTCATAGCGAAGGGGAAACGCCCGGTCCCATTCCGAACCCGGAAGCTAAGCCCTTCAGCGCCGATGGTACTGCACTCGCCAGGGTGTGGGAGAGTAGGTCGCCGCCGGACACCATTCAGAAAGAGCCACCCCATCCGGGGTGGCTCTTTCTGTATGC
>NZ_JBFTER010000168.1:0-5466 GCF_047229345.1 Cellulomonas jepli
TCTACCCGTTCTGGCGCGCGGTGCTCGGCTACGTCCCCGAGGAGCTGCCCGAGGCCGACGACCCGTCCCCGGCGCTCCTCGACCCGACCGGTCTCGGCCCCGCCGTGTGGTTCCAGCAGATGGATGCGCCGCGTCCACAGCGCAACCGCATCCACCTCGACGTCACGGTGCCGCACGACGTCGCGGAGGAGCGCGTCGCGGCGGCGCTCGAGGCGGGCGGGCGCCTTGTGAGCGACGACCGGGCGCCGGCGTTCTGGGTGCTCGCGGACGCCGAGGGCAACGAGGCGTGCGTGTGCACGTGGCAGGCGCGCGACTGAGCGGCGCTGCTCACTCCCAGACGGCGACGCTGCGCCGCGTGGGTGCGCCGGTGTTGGTCGCGAACAGCTCGGGCGAGCGCGACCGCACCCGCTCGATGTCGTCGAACACCGTGCGCAGGTGCGTGCGCATCAGCGGGCGTGCCTCGCTCGCGCCGCCCCGCAGGAGCGCCTCGAGCACGTGCGCGTGCTGCTCGACGAACACCTGGACGCTGCCGACCTCGGAGAGCCCGAGGCGCCGGGCCCGGTCGAGGTGGGCCTTCGCGGCGACCACCGACGGCCAGGTGCCCTCGTGACCGGCGAGGCGCATGAGTCCCTGGTGGAACAGCTCGTCGAGGCGGAAGAACTCCTCGTGATCGCCCTCGACGAGGCGCTGCAGCGCGATGTTCTCCTGCAGCTCGGCCGTGACGTCGGGGTCCGGCCGGGCCGGCACGTCATCGAGCGACGCGAGCTCGACGGCCTCACGCAGGAACTGGGCGTCGGCGACGCGCTGCGGGTCCACCCGTGAGACGAACGAGCCGACCCTCGGGAAGATCTGCACGAGCCCTTCCTGCTGCAGCAGCATCAGCGCGTCGCGCACGGGCGTGCGGGAGACGCCCAGCTCGGCGGCGAGCTCGTTCTCCGACAGGGGCGCTCCCGGCTGGAGGCCCAGGGTGACGACCCGCCGGCGGAGCTCGGCGTAGACCACGCGCCCTGCGGAGCGGGGGCCGGGGGCCGCTGCACCGGGTTCACCGGCTCCGGGATCCGCCGGGCCTGGGGGGCGCGCGCCGGGGTCGCCCGCGCCGCGCCGCCGCCCGCCGCCGTGCGCGGGGCCTCGTGGCCGGGTGTCGTCGCCGCTGCTGCCTGCTGTCGCTGCCGTCACGCCGACTCCTCGCCTCGTCCTGTCCGCGATCTGGTCCGCGGGCGTCGACCCCGTGTCCCGGAGCGGTCCCGCGCCCTTGTATACAACCCGCGGGTGTCAGCGCAGGTCAAGCGGGGCGCCAGGGCACCGACGCAGCGGCGGCCGGCCCCGCTCCACGGGCCGGCCGCGCGGGGGAGTGGTGCGGAGGGGCTTGACAGACCGTGCATATCGCCCTTGTATACAAGCACTGCATTGCAGCAGTGCGTCCGTCGGGCAGGGGGCTCGAGGCGGCTGGGCAGCCGGAGGGAGAACGCCACGTGAGCACCATCGAGCGCGCTGAGGTCTTCGTCGCAGGACCGGGACGGAACTTCGTCACCCTGCGCATCACGACGTCCGACGGCGTCACCGGGCTCGGCGACGCGACCCTGAACGGTCGTGAGCTCGCGGTCGCGAGCTACCTGCGCGACCACGTCGTGCCGCTCCTGATCGGCCGGGACCCCGCGCGCATCGAGGACATGTGGCAGTACCTGTACCGCGGCCCGTACTGGCGGCGCGGGCCGGTCACGATGACGTCGATCGCCGCCGTGGACACCGCGCTGTGGGACATCAAGGGCAAGGTCGCGGGGCTGCCCGTCTACCAGCTGCTCGGCGGGCGCTCGCGCGACAGCGTGATGGTCTACGGCCACGCGAGCGGCGCCGACACCGCGGAGCTGCTCGACGACGTCGTCCGGTTCCGCGAGCTCGGCTACCAGGCCGTCCGTGCGCAGGCGGCCGTCCCCGCCGTCGGCGGCACGTACGGCGTGCGTAAGGGTGCGATCTACGAGCCCGCTGCGAGCGCGCTGCCCGACGAGCAGCCCTGGTCGACCGAGGCCTACCTGCGGTTCGCCCCGACGTACCTCGAGGAGATCCGCTCCAAGCTCGGCTTCGACTTCCACCTGCTGCACGACGTGCACCACCGGCTCACGCCGCTCGAGGCCGCGCGCTTCGGCAAGAGCGTCGAGGACGTGCAGCTGTTCTGGATGGAGGACCCGACGCCGGCGGAGAACCAGGAGGCCTTCCGCCTCATCCGCCAGCACACCACGACGCCGATCGCGGTCGGCGAGGTGCTCACGAGCATCTGGGACGTCCAGCACCTGATCACCGAGCAGCTGATCGACTACGTGCGCACGACCGTCGTGCACGCGGGCGGGATCACGCACCTGCGCCGGATCTTCGACCTCGCGGCGCTGTACCAGGTGCGGACCGGGTCCCACGGCGCGACGGACCTGTCGCCGGTGACCCAGGCGGCGGCGGTGCACGTCGACCTGACCGTGCCGAACTTCGGCATCCAGGAGTACATGGAGCACGCGCCCGAGACCATGGAGGTCTTCCGCAGCGGCGTCCGGTTCGCGGACGGGGCGCTCGATCTCGACGAGACCCCCGGGCTTGGCGTCGAGTACGACGAGAAGGCGGCCGCACGCTTCCCGTACGAGCCGCGGTACCTGCCGGTCGCACGCCGGCTCGACGGGTCCGTGCACGACTGGTGAGGCCTCGCGCCGCCGTTGCGGTGCGCGCCGTCATGGACGACCCCGCAGCACCCCGCGGCGGCCGCCCGACCGAGACCTGACCATCCCGACCGGCACGACCGGTCCACCCCGGCGCCCGCCACGGCGTCGGCACCACCACGCCCGTGCCGGGACCCCCGACGGGCACGCACGACGCATCGGACCGCTGTCGCGGGCGAAGGAGCACACGATGACGCACGACAACCTGACGGCCCCGGGCGTGACCGTCGAGAGGACGGCCGGTGACCTGAAGCGGGTCGCGGTCTCCGGCTGGCTCGGCACGGCCATGGAGTTCATGGACTTCCAGCTGTACTCGCTGGCCGCGGCGATCGTCTTCAACGAGATCTTCTTCCCCGACGTCGACCCCGCGATCGGCCTCATCGCCGCGATGGGCACGTACGGCGTCGGCTACGTCGCCCGGCTCGCGGGAGCCGTCTACTTCGGCCGGATGGGGGACCGGATCGGCCGCAAGAGGGTCCTGTTCATCACCATCGCGCTCATGGGTGCCTCCACGACCCTCATCGGCGTCCTCCCGACGTACGCCCAGGTCGGGCTCCTCGCGCCGATCCTCCTGGTCGTCCTGCGGCTCGCGCAGGGCTTCGGCGCCGGCGCCGAGATCGCGGGCGCCACGACGATGCTCGCGGAGTACGCGCCGGTGAAGAAGCGTGGCGTCATCGCCTCGCTGGTCAGCCTCGGGACCAACACCGGGACGCTCGCCGCGACCGGCCTGTGGGCGCTGCTGCTCGCGGTGCTGACGGAGGAGCAGCTCCTCGCGTGGGGCTGGCGCCTGCCGTTCCTGTTCAGCTTCGTGCTCATGATCTTCGCGATCTGGATCCGGACGCACCTCAAGGAGAGCCCGGTCTTCGAGAGCCGCCCGGACCTGACCGCGGACGGCGTCGCGCTGACCCGCGAGGAGCTCGAGTCCGCCGCGGCGGCGACCGCCCAGGCCGGCGTCCTGGAGGCCGCGCTGCGCCAGCGCAAGGGCAAGGCGTTCTTCATCGCGCTCGGGCTGCGGTTCGGCCAGGCCGGCAACTCCGGCCTGATCCAGACGTTCCTCGTCGGGTACCTCGCCACGACGCTGCTGCTCGACCGCAGCATCGCGACGAACGCGATCCTCTACAGCTCGATCGTCGGGTTCGCGACGGTGCCGATCGTGGGTCTGCTCGGCGACCGGTTCGGCCGGCGCCCGGTGTACATGGTGCTCACGGTGGTCTCCGCGATCCTCGCGTTCCCGCTGATCAACCTCATCCAGCAGGGCAGCACGCTCGCACTGACGATCTCGATGATCCTGCTGCACAACCTCGCCGTCCTGGGCCTGTTCTCGCTCGAGAGCGTGACGATGGCCGAGCTCTTCGGGGCCCGCACCCGCTTCACGCAGCTCGCGCTCGCCAAGGAGATCGGCGGCATCCTCGCCACCGCGATCGGCCCGCTGCTCGCGGCGACGCTCACCGCGGTCACGGGGTCGTGGTGGCCCATCGCGGCGATGCTCGTGGTCTACAGCCTCATCACGCTCGTCTCGGCCGTCGTATCGCCCGAGGTCCGTGGACGCGACCTCGTCCGGCTCGAGGACGCGGTATGAGGGCCGTCGTGGTCCACGGCGCGGGCGACCTCCGCGTCGACGACCTCCCCGACCCGACGCCCGCCGCCGACGAGGTCCTGGTCGCGATGGAGTGGGGCGGCGTGTGCGGCTCCGACCTCGCCTACTGGCGGCACGGTCGCTCCGGGACCGCGGTGCTGCGGCACCCCCTGGTCCTCGGGCACGAGGTCGCGGGGCGCATCGTGGCCACCGGGGCGGACGTCCGGGGCCTGGAGGTGGGCCGGCCGGTCACGTTCCAGCCGGCCCAGCTCGTGGGCGACGGCGTGATGCCGCCACGGCTCGCCGGGCGCACCAACCTGTACCCGGCGGTGCGGTACTTCGGCTCCGCGGCGTTCGACCCGCACACCGACGGCGGGTTCTGCGAGCTCAAGTCGGTCCGTGCCGAGCAGGTCCGCCCGCTGCCCGACGGGGTCTCCACGCGGCGCGGTGCGCTCGCCGAGCCGCTCGCCGTGGCGATCCACGCGGTCCGGCGCGTCGACGTGGCCGGGCGCACGGTGCTGGTCAACGGCTGCGGGCCGATCGGCGCCCTCGTCGTCGCGGCGGCGAAGCACCACGGCGCCGCGACCGTGATCGCCGCCGACGTCGCCGCCCCGTCGCTCGCGGTGGCGCGCGCGATGGGAGCGGACGAGGTGGTCGACGTCTCCGCGGGGCCGCTGCCCGAGGACGTCGAGCTCGTGATCGAGGCGTCCGGCGCACCGGGGGCGCTCGGGGCCGTGCTTCACGCGACCGCCAAGGGCGGCACGCTCGTGCAGGTCGGGAACCTGCCCGGGACCGAGGCGACGGCCGTGCTCGGCGAGCTCGTGACGCGCGAGATCACCTGGATGGGCTCCTACCGCTTCGCCGACGAGATCGACGACGCGATCGCCGCGCTCGCGGACGGCCTCGACGTGGACCCGCTGATGACGCACACGTTCGGGATCGACGAGGCCGCGGAGGCGCTGCGCGTGGCCGCCGACCGGAGCACCGGCAGCAGCAAGGTCATGCTGCGCCTCGGGTCCGACGCCTGAGCTCGTCGGCCGGGCCGGGTCGGCGGGTGCCGGCCCGGCCCGGACTGCTGCGCGGCCCGGCCCGCCCCCCCCGCCGGCCCGCACCCCCGGCCCGGGCTCTTATACACAACACCGAGCCCACGAGACCGTCACCTTGATATCGGATTACGTATTAGGCATGTAA
>NZ_JBFTER010000169.1:0-5415 GCF_047229345.1 Cellulomonas jepli
ACCCCGCCGCGCGCCCCGGCGCAGCGCTGCGACCCGTTCGCGTCCCCGGGCCCCGCACGGCCGACGCCGGCGGGCGGGTCGCGTCTGACCGGTCACCCGCGCACCCTCACGGGCGACCTCGAGCGGCGCAGGTCCGGCGCGCGGCTCGCTGCCGGCTCGCTCGCGGGCGTCGGGGCGGTCGCCGCGATGCTCTTCGCGCTCGGCGACCGGCCGCCCGTCGTGCCGTCGAGCCACCCGGCGCAGGCCCTGAGCCTGCTCGGCGAGGCGACCCCCGGCACGCAGCGCTTCGCCGAGGCCGCGCTGACCCGCGGTGCCCCCGCCGTGGGCCCGTCGACCGTCGACCAGCTCGAGCGCCTGCGCGAGGGCGGGTGGACGTGCCCGGTCGAGCTGCCCGCCGGCTGGGACGTGACCGCGGTGCGCCTCGACGAGCGCGACACGGTCGAGATCGACCTCACCGGGCCCGGCGGCACGGTCGTCGTGACCGAGCAGCACGGACGCCTCGACGTGGGCGCGCTCGAGGGCGCGACCCACCGGACGCTCGGCGACCGGACGGTCTACGTCCTGTCGACGCATCCGTGGCACGCTGCCTGGCAGTCGGGCGACACCGTGGTCGAGGTCGTCTCGTCGAGCACGTCGCGCGACGTCGAGTCCGTCGTCGCCGAGTTCCCCCACGAGGGCTTCGACGACGGGGTCCCGGCCCGCATCACCCGAGGATGGGACACCGTGACCGAAGCGCTCCTGAACCGATGACGTCGCCCGAGCAGCCCGCGAACCCGTTCGCGCCGCCGTCGTTCGTGTCGCCGGCACCCGTGCAGCCGGTCCGCCCCGCCGCGCCCGCCCCGGCGCCCTCCCCGTACGCCGCACCGGCCTACGGACCCCCGACCGGCGCGCCCGCCTACGGGACCTCGCCCTACGGTGCGCCGGGCACGGCCCCGTTCCGTGCGCCGTCGGGTCGCGCGCCGCAGCCCAGCGCCTGGCAGGGCGGCTTCCCCGGGCCGCTGCCCGAGCCGCAGCGGGACACCCCCGCACGCCCCGAGCGCCGCCGCGGCCTGTCGTTCGGCTGGGCCGCGGGCCTCGCCGTGGTCGCGCTGCTCGCCGGGGCGACCGGGGGCATCCTCGCGCCGCGGCTGCTCGACGACGGCCAGGTCGCCGACGCCGGGCTGCCCGCCGCGGTCGGCACGGGCGCGGGCGACCGTGCGCCGGAGAGCGTCGCCGGGGTCGCGGCGACCGTGCTGCCCAGCGTCGTGTCGATCGAGGTCGCCGGCGCGCAGGGGACCGCGACCGGCTCCGGCCTCGTGCTGCGCCAGGACGGCTACATCCTGACCAACAACCACGTCGTCGAGTCCGGCGCGACGGCCGGGGCGACGACGAGCGTCCTGTTCGCCGACGGCAGCGAGGAGCCGGCGACGATCGTCGGGCGCACGCCGGAGTACGACATCGCGGTGCTCAAGGTCGAGCGGGCCGGGCTGGTGCCGCTCGTCCTCGGCGACTCCGACGACGTCGTGGTGGGCGACCCGGTCATCGCGATCGGCGCTCCGCTGGGTCTCGAGGGGACCGTGACGACCGGCATCGTGAGCGCGCTCAACCGCCCCGTGTCCGCCGGCAGCGAGCAGGAGACGGCGTTCATCAACGCGATCCAGACCGACGCCGCGATCAACCCCGGCAACTCGGGCGGCCCGCTGGTCAACGCGGCGGGCGAGGTGGTCGGCATCAACTCGGCGATCGCGCAGCCGCCCGGCGCGCTGAGCTCGGCCGGGGGCAGCATCGGCCTCGGCTTCGCCATCACCTCGAACCAGGCGCGGCGCACCGCCGAGCAGCTCATCGAGACGGGCGCGGCGACGTACCCGATCATCGGGGTCCTGCTCGACCAGGCGTACACCGGCGAGGGCGTGCAGGTCGCGACGGAGCAGCGGGGCGACACCCCGCCGGTCACGCCGCGCGGACCCGCGGACCGTGCGGGGATCCGCCGCGGCGACGTGATCGTCGCGATCGACGGCCGGCCGGTCACGGAGCCCGACGAGCTGATCGTGGCGATCCGTGCGAAGACCCCGGGCGAGACGATCGTGCTGCGCGTGCGCACCGGCTCGGAAGAGCGCGACGTCCGGGTCGTGCTCGACGAGTCCGCGCCCGAGTGAGCCGGCGACCGGTCCGCTGCGCAGGGGTAGCCTGAGCCCGTGTTCGACATCAACGGCGGCGAGCTCATCGTCCTGCTCATCGTCGCCGTCCTCGTCATCGGGCCGGAGCGTCTGCCTGCGTACGCCGAGCAGCTCGGCCGGTGGGCGCGGCGCGCGCGCGTGTTTCTGCGGGACACCAAGGAGCGCGTCGACGAGGAGCTCGGCGACGAGGTGCGTGACGTCGACTGGGCGGCGCTCGACCCGCGCCGGTACGACCCGCGCCGCATCGTCCGCGAGGCGCTGCTCGACGACGTGACCCCCGTCCGCGGCGAGCGGCCCGGTGCGGTCGCCGGATCGGCGGCGGCGTACGCCGCGCGCAACGGCTCGACGACGCGCGGCCCGCGTCCGGCCGCCGACCTGCGGGCGGGGGAGCCCGCCCCGTTCGACGACGAGGCCACCTGAGCCGTCCCGGCGGTCCCGCGGCGCGGCGGACCCGGCGACCGACCCGTCCTGGGCCTCAGCACGGCTCCGCGCCTGACAGAATGGCGCAATGTCTTCTGCGACGCAGCGAGCACGCATCTTCTCGGGGATGCAGCCCACGTCCGACTCGCTCCACCTCGGCAACTACCTCGGCGCGCTGACCCAGTGGGTCGCGCTGCAGGAGTCGTACGACGCGCTCTACTGCGTCGTGGACCTGCACGCGCTCACGGTGTCGCCCGACCCGGCGGTGCTGCGCGACCGGACCCGCCGGACGGCCGCCCAGTACCTCGCGGCCGGCGTGGACCCGGCGCGGTCGATCCTGTTCGTGCAGTCGCACGTCCCCGAGCACGCCGAGCTCGCGTGGATCCTGTCGTGCCACACCGGCTTCGGCGAGGCCGGCCGGATGACCCAGTTCAAGGACAAGTCCGGGCGCTACGGCGCCGAGGGCACCACCGTCGGCCTGTTCACGTACCCGGTGCTCATGGCCGCGGACATCCTGCTCTACGACACGGCGCTCGTGCCCGTGGGCGAGGACCAGCGCCAGCACCTCGAGCTCACGCGTGACCTCGCGCAGCGACTGAACGCGCGCTTCGGCGCCGGCACGGCGGTCGTCCCGGAGGCGCACATCGTGCGCGCGACGGCGAAGATCTACGACCTGCAGGAGCCGACGGCGAAGATGAGCAAGTCGTCGGCGAACCCGAACGGCATCATCGAGCTGCTCGACGACCCGAAGGTCGTCGCCAAGCGGATCCGCTCGGCGGTGACGGACGCCGAGCGCGAGATCCGGTTCGACCCCGAGGCCAAGCCCGGCATCGCGAACCTCCTGACGATCTACTCGGCGCTCACGGGCCGGGACGTCCCCACGATCGAGGCCGAGTACGCGGGCCGCGGCTACGGCGACCTGAAGAAGGACCTGGCCCAGGTGGTCGTCGACTTCCTGCAGCCGTTCCAGGAGCGCGCGAACGGCTACCTCGCCGACCCGGCGGCGCTCGACGAGGTGCTCGCCGACGGCGCGGAACGTGCCCAGGACCTCGCCGGGGCGACGCTCGAGCGCATCTACGACCGCACGGGACTGCTCCGGCGGCGGGTGCGGGTGCGCGCGTGAGGCTGCCTCCGCGCACCGAGGACCAGGTCCGGATCGGCGTCGCGATCACGGTGCCCGCGCCGTTCGGTCCTGCGCTCCAGGCCGCGCGCGGACGCTTCGGGGACCCGGCCGCGCCGCTCATCCCGCCGCACATCACGCTGCTCGGGCCGACGGTCGTGGGCCTCACCGACGTGGCGGTGGTCGAGGAGCACCTCACCCGGGTCGCGGCCCGCCACGAGCCGTTCGTGGTGCACCTGCGGGGCACGGGGACGTTCCGGCCGGTGTCGCCCGTCGTGTTCGTGCAGGTCGTCGACGGCATCGCCGGCTGCGAGGGCCTCGAGCGCGACGTCCGCTCGGGGCCGCTGGCGCAGGAGCTGCGGTTCAACTACCACCCGCACGTCACCGTGGCGCACGAGGTCCCGGACGCGAGCCTCGACCGGGCGTTCGACGAGCTCGTCGACTTCGACGCGTCGTTCGAGGTCGCGACGATCCAGTCGTTCGAGCACGGCGACGACGAGGTGTGGCGCCCGGTGCGCGACTTCGCGCTCGCGCGGCGGGCACCGTCGGAGTCCGCGGCGGGCTGAGCGGCCCGCGCGGCGCTGCGGATGCCGGGCCGTCGCCCTGCTCCTAGGGTCGGACCATGGTGAGCCCCGACGAGGCCGGCGTCCCGCGGGGGGCCGGGAAGGCGCACGCCGCAGTCACGGCCCCGGCGGACGTGGCTGCCGGGCTGCGACGGGGCGCACGGGTCAAGCAGAGCATCCTCGCGCGTGCGCAGGCCCTGTTCACGTGGTGGCAGCAGACCCGCCCGGCTCGCACGCTGGCCCGCTTCTCCGCGGCCGGCGGGGGAGTGCTCACCGGGGGCATCGCGTACGCCGCGCTGTTCTCCGTCTTCGCGGGCCTCACGATCGGCTACACGATCTTCATGGCCGTCCTGGGCAGCAACGTCGACCTGCGTGACGACGTTCTGGCGGCCGTGGCCGGCACGTTCCCGGGGCTCATCGACACCGGCAGCGGTGACGGGCTCGTCAAGCCCGAGGACCTCGTCCTGGACGCGGGCCTGAGCATCACGGGCGTCGTCGCCGTCGTCGTGCTGCTCGTGAGCGCCACGACGGCCGTCGCCGCGCTGCGCACGGCCGTCCGGGCCATGTTCGACGCGCTCGGGCAGAGCCAGGGCAACATCGTCACGGGCAAGCTGCGCGAGCTCGTCGGGTTCGCCGGGATGGCGTTCATCGTGCTGCTCTCGGCCGTCCTGACCGTCGGCGTCACCACGGCGGCGGACTGGCTCCTCGCGGTCCTCGGCATCGAGGAGTCGGGTGCGGTCGTGGTGCGGGTGATCGGCGTCGCCGTCGCCTTCGTGGTCGACGCCGCGACGTTCCTGCTGCTCGTGTACGTGCTCGCGGGGCAGCGGCCCGACTGGGTCGACCTGAGCCGGGGCGCGCTGATCGCCGCGACGGGGATCGGCGTGGTGCGCCTCCTCGGGACGTCGGTGGTGGCGGGCAGCGTCGGCCGCAACGCGCTGTTCGCGTCCTTCACAGTGATCGTGACGCTGCTCGTGTGGATCAACCTGATCGCGCGGATCGTGCTGCTCGCCGCAGCGTGGACCGCCGACCCGCCGTTGCCGGAGGCGACGCCCGACTGCCCCGAGGAGCCCGCGGCGGGCAGCGAGGGCGCACCCGCGGGCGCCTCCCCGCAGCGTGACGCGGCTGCCGCCGCAGCCGCGGCCGCCATGCGCTGACC
>NZ_JBFTER010000170.1:0-5366 GCF_047229345.1 Cellulomonas jepli
GGCGCCGGGCGGGCGTCGTCGGGCCCGCCGGGGGCCTGGCGCGTCCCGTCGCTCGGGGTCGGCGGGGCCGGTCGTGAGGTGCGCGGCGGCGCCGGTCGCGACGGTCGGCCCGGGGTGCGCGTCCCGCCCCCGACGGCCACCGCGTCACCCGAGCTCGGCGGTCGGGCGGAGCCCGTCCCGGGCGCGAAGCTCGGCGGGGTCGCGCGGCCGGAGCCGTCACGCTGCGGCGCCCGGCCCGGCGCCCCCGGTGTCAGGGGACGCGCCGAGCCGCCGGTGCGGGCGCGCGAGCCGCGGCCCGTGGGCTTCTCATCGGACGTCATGGCACCCGCTCACGCCGGACCGCACACGTCGCTGACCGCTGCGGTGAGCGGGGCGTCCTCGGTCGGCTCGTTCGCCGGGGTCTCCGGCGCGGTCCCGGGGACCTCCGGAGCCGTGGTGCCCGGCGTGGCCGTCGCGCCCGGGTCGGCCGGCGCCGCCGGGTCCGGGACCTCGGCCGGCACGAGCGGCAGGTCGGCCGCCATGTTCGCCCAGATCTGATCGGCCTCCGAGGTCCACTCGACGCGGTTCGGGTCGCTCTTGGCGGCCGCGAAGGGGATGGTCATGAACGTGATGTTGCTCGTCGAGACGTTCTGCAGGCTGAACGCGAGCCCCGTCATCGCGGGGATCGACGCGAGCTCGGGGTTCGCCGTGACGGAGCTCGTCGCGGCGTTGAGGAACTGCACGAGCTGCGGCACGTCGGTGAGCAGGCTCTTGGACAGGACGGTCCGCACCGTCGCGCCGAGGAGCTTCTGCTGGCGCACGAGGCGGTCGGTGTCCGAGCCGTTGCCCAGGCCCTCGCCGGTGCGGGCGCGCGCGTAGGCCAGCGCGGTCGACCCGTCGAGCACCTGCTCGCCCGCCGCGAGGTCGAGCCCCGCCTTCGCCGACCGCATGTCGTTCGGGATGCACATCGGGATGCCGCCGAGCGCGTCGACCATCCCGATGAAGCCGGCGAAGTCGATCACGACGTAGTGGTTGATGAACACCCCGGTGTTCGACTCGACCGTCTGGATGGTGCACGCCGCGGCGTCGGACGCGAGCTGGGTCCGCTCCGAGCCGATCGAGAACGCCGCGTTGAACTGCCCGAACTGCGCGCGCGAGGACGAGCCGTCCGAGCGCGCGCACGCCGGGATGTCGACGAGGGAGTCGCGCGGGATCGAGACGAGCTCCACCCGTGACCGGTCGGCCGAGATGTGCAGCACGATCGTCGTGTCCGAGCGCATGCCCTCGACCTCGCCGCCGATCTCGGCGTTCGCACCGTCGCGCACGTCGGAGCCCATCAGCAGGATGTTCACGGCCTGGCCGGCGTTCGGGTCGTCCGGGTCCGGCGTCGGGGTGGGGCGGTCGCCCAGCAGCTCGGTGACGTCCTCGGACTGGATGTTGCTCTGCAGCTGGGTGTATGCGGCGGCCATCCCCGAGCCGGCGAACGCGAGCAGGGCCGTCGTCGTGAGCGCGATCCCGCGCAGGACGCCGTGGCTGCCGTGCGTGCGGGCGTGCCGGACCGCGCGGGGGCGCGACGAGGCTGCGTGGCGGATGGTCACCTCAGAAGGATAGGAGGGCGGCCCGGGGGGACGGGGGACCAGCGTGTCGGGCGCGGTGGAGGATCTGTGCAGATGCACGGTCGCACCCGCCGCCGGGCCCGGGCGAGCTGCCGCGATCCCCGACGAACCCGGCGAACCGCGCGCACCTCCCGGGCGCGCGGCCGCCGCGCGCTGTCGGGCAGGTGGCCCCCGCCGCACCGCGGGGAGCCACCTGCCCGGAGGTCAGCGACCGAGCTGGGCGTACTTGGCCTCGGTGGCGTCCTTCTGGGGCCGCCACCACGCCTCGTTCTCGCGGTACCAGGCGATCGTCGCCTCGAGCCCCGCACGGAAGTTCTCGTACCGCGGCGTCCAGCCGAGCTCCTCGCGGAGCTTCGTCGAGTCGATCGCGTACCGCAGGTCGTGCCCGGGGCGGTCGCTCACGAGGTCGTAGGCGTCGCGCGGCTGGCCGGTGAGCTCGAGGATGAGCTCGACGACGGTCTTGTTGTTCTCCTCGCCGTCCGCGCCGATGAGGTAGGTCTCGCCGATGCGGCCGCGCTCGATGATCGCCCAGACCGCCGAGTTGTGGTCCTCGACGTGGATCCAGTCGCGCACGTTCTCGCCGGTGCCGTAGAGCTTGGGGCGGATGCCGTCGATGACGTTCGTGACCTGGCGCGGGATGAACTTCTCGACGTGCTGGTACGGGCCGTAGTTGTTCGAGCAGTTCGACAGGGTCGCCTCGACGCCGAACGAGCGGGCCCAGGCCCGGACGAGCAGGTCGCTCGCGGCCTTCGTCGAGGAGTACGGGCTCGACGGGTTGTACGGGGTGTCCGGCGTGAACTTCGCCGGGTCGTCGAGCTCGAGGTCGCCGTAGACCTCGTCGGTCGAGATGTGGTGGAA
Source organism: Cellulomonas jepli (assembly GCF_047229345.1). NCBI lineage: Bacteria > Bacillati > Actinomycetota > Actinomycetes > Micrococcales > Cellulomonadaceae > Cellulomonas > Cellulomonas jepli. The sequence continues at coordinate 2,454 of NZ_JBFTER010000170.1, forward strand.
CCGGGTGCCGTGCCGGCGGACCGCCTCGAGCAGGGTGTACGTCCCGATGACGTTCGTCTGCACGAACGGCCACGGGTCGTGCAGCGAGTTGTCGTTGTGCGACTCGGCGGCGAAGTGGACGACGACGTCGGCGTCGCGGACCAGGGAGTCGACCAGCTCGGCGTCCGCGATGTCCCCGCGCACGAACGTGACCGCGTCGGCGACGGGCGCGAGGCTCGCCTCGTCCCCGGCGTAGGTGAGCGCGTCGAGCACCGTCACCTGGACGTCCGGGCGCTCGCGGACGGTCTGGTGGACGAAGTTGGAGCCGATGAAGCCGGCTCCGCCGGTGACGAGAAGACGCACGGGTGACCTCCTGCGGGGGTGGACTGGCGCCCAGAAGCCTAGCCGGGGGACCTCGCGGGCTCGAACGTGCCGGTCAGCGGCGGTAGCCGCCGACCGGCGTCCTCGGCGGAGGGACGAGGAGCCGCTCGACGTCGGCGCGGCGCACCCGTGCGGCGCGGCCGATCCGCCGGCGCTCGCGCAGCATCCGGGGCAGCAGGCGGGCGTAGGACGCGAGGACGCGGCACCGGAGCGCGACGGACGACCACGGCTGGCGGCGCCGGACGGCGATCGAGGCGGTCGTGAGGACGAAGCGGGCGACCGCGCGGAGGGCGAGCGGCGCGCCGGCGTTCTTCGTGAGCATGAGCAGCCGGTTGCGACCGTCGTGGAAGCGGAACAGCGCGCTGCCCTCGCCGGTGGAGGCGGCGTGGACGTGGTGCACGACGGCGTCCGGGCAGTGCAGCACGCGGTACCCCGCGAGCCGCAGCCGCCAGGAGAGGTCGGAGTCCTCGTAGTAGAGGAAGAAGTCCTCGTCGAACAGGCCGACGTCGCGCAGGGCGGACGTCCGCAGGATCGCGGCGGCCCCGCAGAAGCCGAACACCTCCGGCTCGGGCCGGTGGTGCGCGGCGTCCGCGAGCCAGCCGCGGTCCGTCCCGTACCCGTCGGTGCGCACGACGTTCCCGGTCGAGTTCACGAGCGTCACCGGGCCGGCCGGGTCGCGCACCCAGGTGCCGTCCGCGCCCACGAGACGGTCCGCGGGCGGGTCGTCGGGCGTCGCGGGGCGGAACCGGTCGGCGAGCAGGACCGTCGCGGTCAGGCAGGCGACGTCGTCCGGGGCGGCCTCCATCGCGGCGAGGAGGCGCGCCACGAAGTCGGGCTCGGGGACGGCGTCGTTGTTGAGCAGGACCACGTACGCGCCGGCGACGTCGCGCAGGGCGAGGTTGTTGCCGCCCGCGAAGCCGGTGTTCACCGGCGACCGCACGAGGCGGACCTCGGGGTGGGCGGCGGCGACGCGGTCCGCCGTGCCGTCGACGGACGCGTTGTCGACGACCACGACCTCCAGGGTGCGGCCGTCGAGCTGCTGCCGGGCGAGGCCCTCGAGGCAGTCCAGGACGAGGTGGGCGGCGTTGTAGGTGACGGTCACGACCGTCACGTCGGGCGGCGGGGTGCTCATGCGGCGACGTAGGCGTCGACGGTGCGGTCGGCGCACGCCGCCCACGTGAACAGGCCGGCACGGTCCCGTCGCGCCCGCCGGGCGTCGTCGTCGTCCGGGAGGGCCAGCGCGCGGGCGAGAGCGTCCGCGAGGGCGTCGGCGTCCGTGGGCGGGGCCGCGACCGCGTGCACGCCGGCCACCTCCCGGAGCGCCGGGACGTCCGCGACGACGACGGGACGTCCGCACGCGAGCGCCTCGAGCACGGGCAGGCCGAAGCCCTCGTCGAGCGAGGGGAGCACGAGGGCGCGGGCGCCGGCGACGAGCGTGCGGAGCTCGGCGTCGTCGAGCCACCCCGTGAGGTGCACGCCGTCGCGGCCCGCGAGACCGGTCTCCCGTCCCGCGGGTCCGGCCAGCACGAGGGCGGGGGCGTCCCGCGAGCCCGCGCGCAGCGCGTCGTGCGCGCGGAGCAGCGTGCGCAGGTTCTTGCGCGGGTCGAGCGAGCCCACGAAGACGAGGTAGTCCGCGGGCAGCCCGCGCGCGGTGAGCCAGGCGGCGGGCGGCGGGGCCGCGCCGAACCAGGCGTCGTCGACGCCGAGCGGGGTCGCGGTCACCCGGTCGGCGTCGAGCCCGTACTCGTCCCGGACGCTCGCCGCGACCGCGGCGGACGGCGTGAGCACGTGGGCCCCCCGCGCCAGGGCGCGCGGGACGAGCGCCCGGTAGGCCAGGCTCGCGGCGCTCACCGTGTCCGCGTGGTGCAGGTAGGTCAGGTCGTGCACCGTGACGAGCTCGCGCGCCCGTCGGGTCGGCGGGGAGACGAAGTTCGTGCCGTGGAAGACGTCGGTCCGGCCGACGAGCGCCTCGATCGGCGGCACGTCCCGGCGGCGCCAGAGCTCGCGGAGCACGCGGGCGGGCACGCGGGGGCCGACCTGGCGGACGCCTGCGGGGAGCCCCTGGAGCGCGCCGCCGCGGGCCGTCCAGGTGGTGGCGCCGACGCTGGCGTCGAGGCCGCGGCGCTCCAGCGCACCCGGCAGCTCCTCGACGAGGTGCTGCACGTACCGTCCGATTCCGGTGCGGGGACCCAGGAGGGGCGTGGCGTCGAGGGTGATCCGCACGGGACAGATCGTCTCATGTGCGGCATCCACCGGCCGATGGGCCGAATGAGCGGCGCACACGCCGGTCCGGTTCCTTGCTGTCCCCACCTCGGGCGGAAACACTGAAGCCGTTGCCCGAGCCCTCCTCGTCGTCTGGTGCCTCATGACTGTGAAGCTGTTGGTCCCCGCGCTGGTGCTGGGCCTGCTGACCGTGCTGCCTGCCCCGAGCGCAACGGCCGCGGCGCCGCTCGCGCCCGCCGCCAGCGCCACCGCGGCGCCGAGCGCCGAGGGCTCCGAGAGCTCCGAGAGCTCGGTGCGCGAGGTGCCGCTCGTGGTCCCGCCCGTCGACGC
>NZ_JBFTER010000171.1:0-5197 GCF_047229345.1 Cellulomonas jepli
GCGCGCCGCCGGGCCACCGCTCGCCGGCCGCGACCACCGCGACGGTCGTCCGCCGCGCGTCCGGGCGTCCCACGACCCACCGCGCCACGGCCGAGGCGTTCCGCAGCGACGCCGCCAGCACCGTCGGCACCCCGAGCTCTTCCGCGAGGTGCCAGCAGATCGTCGACCCGTTCGGCGAGGGCAGCACGAGCCGGCGCACGCCGGACGCCGCGCGGATGCTCACGGGCGACAGCGACAGGTCACCCGGTCCCGCGGCGGACCGGGGACGCGCGAGCACCGCGTCGTGCCGCTCCGCGAACGCTGCCGCGGTGTCGTCGGCCCAGCGGTAGGGGAGCACCTCGGTGCCCGCGTCGAGCGCGACGCCGACCGCGGTCGTGAAGGACAGCACGTCGACGACGACCGCGACGTCCGCGCCCGACGCGACGGCCAGCGCGCCGTCGAGACCCCAGTCGAACCGGACGCGGTGGCCGGTCTGCGCGTGCGGGTCGCCCCCGTCGAGCCTGGTCACGCGGCCCAGTCTGCCCGGCACCGGCGGGGTGAACCCGGCGCCCGCGTTCGGCGGCGACCACGCGCGCCTCGTACCCTCGCCGGATGAGGATCCGTCGCGCCCTGGCCAGCACCTTCTGGGCGGTGAGCCGCTACCGGCTCCGCACCGAGCACGTCCCCGCCGACGGCGCCGGGATCCTCATCGGGGCGCCGCACACCTCGAACTGGGACTTCCTGTTCATGCTCGCGATCTGCTGGTCGCAGGGTCTGCACATCCGCTACCTCGGCAAGCGGTCGCTGTTCGCGCCGCCGTTCGGCCCGCTCATGCGCGCGCTCGGTGGCATCCCCGTCGACCGCAGCAACCCCGCCGGCCTCGTCGACGACCTCGTGGCCCGCGTGCGCGCCGGCGAGCGGTTCTACCTCGTCATCACCCCCGAGGGCACGCGCAGCAAGGCGGAGTACTGGAAGTCGGGCTTCTACCGGATCGCGCGCGAGGCGGGCCTGCCGGTGACCCTCGGGTACGTCGACCGCCCCACCCGCACGTCGGGCCTGGGCCCCACGATGATCCTGACGGGGGACGTCCACGCGGACATGGAGCAGGTCCGCGCGTTCTACGCCGACAAGTCCGGCGTCGTCCCGGCCCGCCGCACCGAGCCGCGCCTGCGCGAGGAGACCACGGCGTAGCGCGCCCCCCCGCACGGCCGGACGTCCAGCGCCGAGCGGCACGGCCGCGTCCGACGGGCCGCCGGGTCAGGACGGGCGCACGTCGAGCACGACGTCGGCGTCCGCGCGCTCGAACGCCAGCAGGCACGCGCGCAGCTGCTGCTCGTGGCCGGGGCGGACGCGGTGCACGGACAGCTCGATCACCGGGTCACCCTAGCCGGCGGCCCTAAACGATTGGCGCGCTGGGAGGCCTCCGCGCCCGCCGCTAGCGTCCGACGCACACGCACCCCACGACGCCGGGCTGCGCGTGCCCGCCCGCCACCACGGGCTCCCGTCACCGCAGGTCACGACCCTGCCCGCCCGACCACGGCCCGACGTGCGCCCCGCGACGTCACCGCGCTCGGCAGGGCGGCGGGTCGACGGCCACCCGAGAGGACGTCACCGCATGAGGACCACGCTCCGACACCGCACGTCCCGGCTCGTCGCCGGCCTGGCCGCGCTCGCGGTCGGTGCCGTCACGGCGGCCGGGCTCGCCGTCTCCGCCCAGGCGGCCGCCGCGTGCACCGTGACCTACCAGCCGAACGCGTGGCCGGGCGGCTTCACGACGAGCGTCCGCGTGACGCCGGGCGACGCCGTGAGCGGCTGGCGCGTCACGTGGACGTGGCCGGGCGACCAGAGGGTCTCGGGTGCGTGGAACGCGACAGTGACCCAGAGCGGGTCGAGCGTCACCGCGACGAACGCCTCCTGGAACGGCAACCTCGGCGCGGGCGCGTCCGCGGAGTTCGGGCTGCAGGGCACGTTCGCGTCGAGCAACGCCTCGCCGACGGACTTCGCGGTCAACGGTGTCGCGTGCAACGGCCAGGCGCCGAGCCCGACGCCCACGCCGACGGTCCCGACGACGCCGAGCCCGACACCGACGGTCGTCCCCACACCCACGGCCGAGCCCACCCCGACGGCCACACCGACCCCGACGCCCACGCCGACGACCGGCCCGGACCCGCAGTGCGGCTCCGCGTCGTTCTGCGACGGCTTCGAGACCCAGACCGGCACCGCCCCGTCGGGCGCCTGGACGGTCGGCTCCCCGAACTGCTCGGGCACCGGCACGGTGAGCGTCGACACCGCCGTCGCGCACTCGGGTTCCCGGTCGCTGCGCGTCGACGGCGTCGCCGGCTACTGCAACCACGTGTTCGCTCAGGCCGCCGGGGCGCTGACCGGCACCGGCTCGACCGCCTTCGTGCGGTTCTACGTCCGGCACACGACCCCGCTCCCGGCGGCGCACACGACGTTCCTCGCGATGCGGGACAGCGCCGACGGCGGCAAGGACCTGCGCATGGGCGGCCAGAACGGCGCGCTGCAGTGGAACCGCGAGTCCGACGACGCGACGCTCCCCGAGCAGAGCCCGACGGGCGTCTCCCAGAGCAAGCCGCTGCCGACGAACACGTGGTCCTGCGTCGAGTACTCGGTCGGTCGGGACGGGCGGCTCTTGACGTGGCTCGACGGCACGTTCGTGACCGGCCTCGTCAACGACGGCACCCCGACGCGCGACGTCGACGGCCAGTGGGGCTCGCGCGCCGGCTGGGCGCCGGTGCTCACCGACCTGCGGCTCGGCTGGGAGAGCTACGGCGACGGCAGCGACACGCTCTGGTACGACGACGTCGCGGTCTCCTCGAGCCGCATCGGCTGCTGACCCACCCCCACCCAGGACCCCGACCCCCGGCGGAGACGGCCCGCCGGGGGTCGGGTGGAGCTGGTGCAGCGCCCCGGTGCGGCCCTGCTCGCAGGCTCCGGCCGGTGCGATCTCCGGTCGGGCCCGACCGCGCTGGTGGCGGGCCACCCCGTGCGCCTCCGCGCGGTGTCGCGGCCCACGAGCTCAGAGGGTCGTCGTGAGGACTCCTCCGTCGGCGCGCAGGGCGGCGCCGTTGGTGGCGGAGGAGACAGGGCTCGCCAGGTAGGTGGCGAGGGCGGCGATCTCGGAGGGATCGATGAACCGTTGCAGGAGCGAGCTCCGGTTCGCGGCCGCGATCGCGCGCTTCATGTCGTCCGCGGGTACGTCCTGAGCGCGAGCGACGTCCTCGATCGCCCTGGCGACGCCGTCGGAGTACGTCGGGCCGCCGAGGATGGTGTTGACGGTGACGCCGGTCCCGCGGGTGAGCTTGGCCAAGCCGTTGCCCAGGGCCAGCGTCGCTGCTTTGGTCGTCCCGTAGTGGATCATGTCGGAGGGGACGCTCACGCCCGACTCGCTGCTGATGAAGATGATCCGGCCCCAGCCGCGGGCGAGCATGCCGCCGAGCACGTGCCGAGACAGGCGCACCCCGCTCATGACGTTGACGTCGAAGTACCGCTGCCACTCGTCGTCGGAGACGTCCTCGAAGGCGTCGACGTCGAAGACGCCCACGTTGTTCACCAGGACGTCCACCTCGCCGAGCGACCCGAGCAGCTGCCGGACCTGCGCGGGATGCTCGAAGTCGGCCGGGACTCCCGAGACCGCGGCGCCCGAGACGGCGGCCTCCAGCTTCCTCACGGCAGCTCTCACCCCGTCCTCGGTCCGGCCGTTGATGACCACCTCCGCCCCCTCGTCGAGCAGCGCCTCGGCGATCGCGTAGCCGATGCCCTGCGTCGAGCCGCTCACGAAGGCCCTCTTGCCCACCAGGTCCAGATCCATGGCCGCTCTCCGTCTCGCGTCGTTCCTGTTCGTCATGTGACTTGCTCAAGCAAGTGATCGCACGAACCTAACACTTGCTTGAGCAAGTGAACCGTTGGCCGTGAGCGGAGGAAGTCCGCGTAGGCTGACCGTCATGCCGGACCCTGACGCCCACGTGAGCGTGCCGACGGAGCTCGCGGGCGAGGACCTCGAGACCTGGGCCGCGCTGGCGACGGTCCTGGAGTGGCTCCCGGCGGCGCTGGATGCTCAGCTCCAGCGTGACGCCCAGCTGTCCCACTTCGAGTACGGCGTCCTGTACGCCTTGGCCGACGCCCCCCATCGCATGCTGCGGATGAGCGTCCTGGCCGGGTACGCCAACAGCACGCTGTCGCGGTTGTCCCGCGCGGCCACCCGGCTGGAGACCCACGGGTGGTTGCGGCGCACGCCCGATCCGGCCGACGGGCGCTACACGCTGGCCGTCCTCACCGACCTCGGAGCCGAGAAGGTCCGGGGCGCGACCCCCGGGCACGTGGAGGTGGTCCACCGGCTCGTCCTTGACCGCCTCACGAAGCGGCAGGCCCGCCAGCTGCGGGAGATCAGCCAGCGGATCAGCCGGGCCGTCCGGGACGACGGAGGCTGGCGGCCGCAGTGACCAACCCCGGTGCTGCGGTCTGCCGGCGATCGACGGCGCGAGTCAGTCGACGGTGATCTTGAGGTGTCGCGCGAGCGCGCCCGCGAGCTCGAGGAGCTGCCCGGAGCTGATCGTCGCGCCCGCGAGCCCGGCGACCCCGTCGAGCCCCGCGAGCTCGGCGCCGCGCAGGTCGACGTCCTTGAGCTGCGCCCGCGTGACGTCGAGGCGCCCGACCCGGCAGCGGTCCAGCACGAGGCCGTGCACGCGTGCGCCCGCGAGGTCGAGGTCGCCGAGCACGCAGTCCTCGATCCGCACCTGCTCGAGGCGTGCGTCGCGCAGGTTGAGGTAGTCGACCTTGCCGCCGCGGATCGTCACGCGCGTGAGCTGCCCGCCGTAGGCCTGGACGGCGCCGAGCCGGCAGTCGGCGAGCTCGACGTCGCGCCACGTCGCGTCGGGGGCGTCGAGCGTGCCCGCCCGCACGGTCGTGAGCGTCGTGTCGAGGATCTCGGCGTCCTCGAGCCGCGCGCCGTCGAGGTCGCAGCCGGTGAGCGCGCAGTCCATGAACCGCGCGCCCTCGGCGTCGTCGCCGCTGAGGTCGAGGCCGTCGAACGACAGCGCCTCGTAGTCCCCGTCGCGCTCCAGGCGGCCGTCGAACGTCTCCAGGTGCGGCATGCGGCCAGGGTGCCACACAGCGCCGACGGCGCCGGGGCGTGCGGGGTGCCGGCCGGGTCGACCGTGCGGTCCGCCGCGCGCGCCACCGCCGCGCCCGCCACCGC
>NZ_JBFTER010000172.1:0-4917 GCF_047229345.1 Cellulomonas jepli
GCCGCAGCCAGCCCGCCGACGCGCCGGGTGCGCCGGCGCCGCACGAGCGCGGCGACGGTCCGGGCCCGCTGCGCCGGGTCGGGTCCCTCCGCGGCGGACGCACGGGCCCGGTCGTCGACGAAGGCGTGCAGGACGTCGGTCAGGTCGCGGCTCACGACTGGCTCCTTCCGGCCCGGCTGACGGGGTGGACGGCGACCGACGTGGTTCCCGGCTCGTCGAGCCGGACCGTGACGTCGAGCGACAGGCGCAGCTTCGCGGTGCCGTCGGACAGGTACCGCTTGACCGAGCCCGCGCTGATGCCGAGCGCCTGCGCGATGTCCGCGACGGGCAGGTCGTCGAAGTACCGCAGGACGACGCACGCCCGCTCGCGCGCCGGCAGGGCGTTGAGCGCGCTCTGCACGTCGACCGCGGCGGCCGCGGAGCGGTCCGGGGTGTCGTCGGCCGCCTCCGGCTGGACGAACAGGTGGGCCCGCGACGTCCAGGTGCGCTTCCGGCGGAGCTGGTCGAGGAACGTCGTGCGGATGACCTCGCGGACGAACCCTTCGGCGGTGTGCCGGTCGGTGAGGGCGCGCGGCCGGGAGAACGTCCGGACCAGCGCGTCCTGCACGAGGTCCTCCGCCGCGGGGCGGTTCGTCGTGAACAGGCACGCGTACCCCACGAGCGCCGGATGTCGCTCGCGGACCACCTCCTCGAGCACCGCCTGCCAGTCGGCCACGTGGGTCGTCCCTCCTCCGGCCGTCCCCGGCCCGTCGTCTGCTGCGCTCAACGCGCGCCGGGCGGAGAACGTTGGGTGCCGGTCCGGGGTGCGGTCACCGGGAGAGTGACACCTGGGGACGCACCCGACAAAGGGACTGGGCCGACCGGGCGTCGCACCGCCGGACGCCTGCACCGACCCGCCGCCGGCCCGATCAGGAGGTCGACACCCCACCTCGCCCCGCAAGGACTCCCATGCCGTACCTCCGTCTCGCCGCAGCCGCCGCGCTCGCGGCCGTCCTCGCGGTGACCGCCGCGCCGTACGGCCCCCACGCCGGCGCCACCCCGGACCCCGAGTCGCCGGCGGCGTCGGACACGACGCTGCGCGTCCCGCTCGACGGCCGCGTCGTCCTCGCGGCGAGCCGCACGCCGCGCGCGTCGGCCACGTCGTCCACGACGTCGACCAAGGTGCAGGGTGGCAAGGTGAAGCCGACGCCCACCCCCACGCCGACGCCGACCCCCACGCCGACGCCCACCCCGACGCCGACCCCCACCGCCGGGCCGAGCACCTCGTGGGCCGTGCCGGTCGGCGTGACCGTGCCGTGGGGGCCGGTCGACGCGCAGCGCCTCGCCGACACCACGGCGGTCCTGCGCCACGTCCCCGCCTACCTCGAGTGGTACACCGGCTTCGGCGAGGCGCCCGACGTCGCGAAGCTCCAGGCCGTGACCGACGCCGGGTCCGTCCCCGTCGTCACGTGGGAGCCGTGGGTGTGGACGGGCGGCGTGGACCAGCCCGCGTACGCGCTCGACCGCGTCACGGCCGGCGACTTCGACCCGTACCTCGCGCAGTGGGCCGACGCCCTCGCGGCGTGGGACCGCCCGGTCCTGCTGCGGTTCGCGCACGAGATGAACGGCGACTGGTACCCGTGGTCGGCGGGCGTCAACGGCAACACCGCCGCGGACTACGTCGACGCGTGGCGCCACGTGCACGACGTGTTCGCCGCGCACGGCGCCGACGACGTCCGCTGGGTCTGGGCGCCCAACGTCGTCTACCCCGGCTCGACGCCCCTCACGGCGCTGTACCCCGGCGACGCGTACGTCGACGTGCTCGGGGTCGACGGCTACAACTGGGGCACGTCGGTGTCGTGGGGCAGCTGGGTCTCCGGCCGGCAGGTGTTCGAGCAGACGTTCGCCGAGCTGCGCGCGCTCGCGCCGTCGAAGCCGCTCCTGGTCACCGAGACCGCGTCGAGCGAGCTCGGCGGCTCGAAGGCCGCGTGGGTCGAGGACCTGATCACGTGGTCCGCGGGCCAGGGCCTGCTGGGGATCATCTGGTTCGACGAGAACAAGGAGACCGACTGGCGGATGGCGAGCTCACCGGAGTCGGCGGCGGCGTTCGCGGCGGCGCTGTACCGCTGAGGGCCACGGCCGGCGCCCTCACGGGACGAGGGCCGTGAGCGCACCGTCCTGCTCGAGCAGGAGGCCGTCGCCGACGGCGAGCACCGTGCGGGCGGCGACCGGCAGGGTCCACGCCGTCGCGCCGCTGCGGAGGTCGACCGCCGAGAGGCCGGCGACCTCCAGGTCGGGGTCGGGTCCTCTGTGGGCGAGGACGAGGCGGGTCCCGTCGAAGGCGACGGGCCATGCCCGCTCGGTCGACCAGCGCACCGCGCCCGTCGCCGCGTCGCGCACGGTCGTGGCGCCGGCGTCCTCGGTCAGCACGCTGCCCGGCAGGACGCCGAGCGGCCGGGCGGTGACCTCCCACAGCGGCGCGCCGCCCGCGGCGTCGCTGACCACGGTGACACCGGCGCCGTCCCGCAGCTGCCAGGCGACCGCGACGTCACGCGGCGCGGGGCTGAGCACGGCGGGGGCCGGCTCGACGGGCACGCCGGGCGTCACGGGCTCGCCGGTCCGCAGGTCGAGGACGCGCTCGCGGCCGGCGCTGGTGAGCACCACGGCGCCGTCGCGCACGTAGGTGGCGAAGGGCTCCCGCGACGCGCCCGTCGGCGGCTCGGGGTCGTCGCCGGCCCAGAGGGTCGCCCCGGTGCGCGTGGAGACCGCCGCCCAGGCGGGGTCCCCGTCCGCGCCGGCGCCGTGCGCGACCGCCACCTCGCCGGACACCGCCACGGACCACGCGTCGAGCGCGACCGGGACCTCGCGAACGACTCTCCCGTCCTGCGGGTCGACGAGCTGCACGGCCGGACCGCCCTCCGCGCCCGTCCCCACGCACACGAGGCTCCCGGTGCGGTCGACGCCGGCGCACGGGCCCGGCGGGCCGCCCGTGACCGCGTCGACCGCGCGCGCCCAGCCGAAGGTGCCGGCGGCGACGCCGATCCCGACGACGGACGACCCGCGCGCGTCCGTGAGCTCGATCAGCCAGTGGCCGCCCGCTGCGGCGGCGAGCCGGCCCCCGTGCGGCTCCAGGGAGGCGCGGATCCCGAGGCGGGGCGGCATCAGCGGGTCGGCGCCCGGCAGGAGGCCCGCCGTCGGCACGGTCCACGCGACCCGCGGCGGCGAGGGGAGCGGGGCGACGAGGCCGCGGGCCCCCGTGCCCGTCGTGACCGGCCCGGGTGCCGGCTCCACGGGCGCCGGTGCGGCGGTCGCCTGGTCGCGCTGGGCCGGTGCTCGGTCGACGGGCTCCGGCAGCACCGTCGCGGCGGTCACGGCCAGCGCGACGGCCGCAGCGGACGCGGTCACGGTGGCGGCGAGCCGTCGGCGTCCGGCCCGGCGCGCGTCCGCGAGGACGGTGCGCAGCTCGGCAGGCCCGTCGTGCGTGGCGGCGGCGGCACGCTCCTCGTCGAGGGCCAGGTCCGTCAGCAGGTCGCTCAGCGGGCTCATCGGGCGGTCCTTCCACTGCGCGGGACGGTCAGGAGGGTCGCGGCCGGCGGCTCGGTCTGCGCGGCGTCCGGCCCCAGTGCGGCCCGGAGCTTCGCGGTGCCGTCGGAGAGGTAGCGCTTCACCGCGCCGGTGCTCAGGTTCAGCTCGGCGGCGACGTCCGCGACGGTGAGGTCGTCGACGTGGCGCAGCACGACGCACGCGCGCTCCCGCGGGGACAGCTCCGCGAGCGCCGCCCGCACGTCGAGCCCGGCCGTGACCGCGCGCTCGGGCGAGGGTGCGTCGCCGGCGTCCGCGAGCAGGTGCAGCTTCGCGCGCCACGACGTCTGCCGGCGTGCCGAGTCGAGGAACAGCGTCCGGATGACCTGGCGCACGTAGCCCTCGGCGGTGTGCACGTCGGTCAGGGTCCGGGGCCGGCCCGCGGTGCGCACGAGCGCGTCGTGCACGAGGTCCTCGGCGCGCGAGCGGTCCGCGGTGAACAGGTACGCGTACCCGACGAGCGCGGGGCGCCGCTCCTGCACCACCTCCGCGAGGACGTCCTGCCAGCGGTTCACGCGGGTCTCCTCGGCGAGGTGGGGCGTCGTGGGCTCACACAGCCTCAACGAGGCAGGTGGCCGGAACGTTGGGGGCGGGTCCGCCGTACGCTCGGCGGATGGCACAGGACCCGCAGCCCGCGACCGCACCGGACGAGTCCCGCACGCCGGGCGAGCAGCGGGCGACGGCCGCGCTCGACGCCGCCGGGATCGCGTACCGCGTGGTCCGCCACGGCCTGGTCCGCTCGCTCGCGGAGGCCGCCCAGGTCCGGGGGATCGACCCCGCGGGCATCGTCAAGACGCTCGTCGTGCGGCGTGCGGAGGACGACTACCTGTTCGTGCTCGTGCCCGGGGACCGCGCGATCTCGTGGCCGAAGCTCCGGGCGCTGCTCGGCGTGACGCGCATGTCGATGCCGGACGCGGCGACGGCGCTCGCGGTGACGGGGTACGAGCGCGGGACGATCACGCCGTTCGGGTCGACGCACGCGTGGCCCGTCGTGGCGGACGAGCGGGTGCCGGGCCGGCCGGCGTCGATCGGGGGCGGGGCGCACGGCGTCTCGGCGACCGTCGACGGCGACGACCTCGTGCGTGCGCTCGGGGCGACGGTCGCGGACGTGACGGACCCCGAGCCGCCGCGCTGAGACAGCGTCGCCGAGGCCCGCCGCACGAGGCATTGACGTCGATCCGGACGCCTCGGTATCTTCTTCAACGTTGCTCTACATCGTTGTAGAGCGCGAAGGGAGAATCCGCAGTGACGCGTCACCTCCGCAGGTCCGCCCGGGTCGCCGCCGCGACCGCCGCCCTCCTCGCCGCCGCGCTGGCCGCACCGGTCGGCGCGTCCGCGCTCGCCGGGACCCCGGCC
>NZ_JBFTER010000173.1:0-4636 GCF_047229345.1 Cellulomonas jepli
GCCGGCACCCCCGCCGCGGCCGCCCGCCGCCCGCTCGCCCCGCCGCCCACGGCCCCGGTGCCGCGCGGCGAGCAGCCGATGCTCGAGGGCGACGTGCTCTACACGCTCCCCTCGGAGGAGGTGCTCGCGAAGGGCGCCCCGCACAAGGTCCGCTCCGCCGCGAACGACCGCGTCGTCGAGGCGCTCACGACCGTGCTCGACCAGTTCGAGATCGACGCGCAGGTCACCGGCTTCACCCGCGGGCCGACCGTCACGCGCTACGAGGTCGAGCTCGGCCCCGCGGTCAAGGTCGAGCGCGTCACGGCCCTCTCGAAGAACATCGCCTACGCCGTCGCCAGCGCCGACGTGCGCATCCTGTCGCCGATCCCGGGGAAGTCCGCGATCGGCATCGAGATCCCGAACACCGACCGCGAGACGGTGTCGCTCGGCGACGTGCTGCGCTCGAGCGCGGCGCGCCGCAGCGAGCACCCGATGGTCATCGGCGTCGGCAAGGACGTCGAGGGCGGCTACGTCGTGGCCAACCTCGCGAAGATGCCGCACCTCCTCGTCGCCGGCGCGACCGGCGCGGGCAAGTCGAGCTTCGTGAACTCGATGATCGTCTCGGTCCTCATGCGCTCGACGCCGGACGAGGTCCGCATGGTGCTCGTCGACCCGAAGCGGGTCGAGCTCACGATCTACGAGGGCATCCCGCACCTCATCACGCCGATCATCACGAACCCCAAGAAGGCCGCCGAGGCGCTCGAGTGGGTCGTGCGCGAGATGGAGGCGCGCTACGACGACCTCGCGATGTTCGGGTTCAAGCACGTCGACGACTTCAACACCGCGGTGCGCGCCGGCAAGGTCAAGCCGCTGCCGGGCTCCGAGCGCAAGATCGCGACGTACCCGTACCTGCTCGTCATCGTCGACGAGCTCGCCGACCTCATGATGGTCGCCCCGCGCGACGTCGAGGCGTCCATCCAGCGCATCACCCAGCTCGCGCGTGCCGCCGGCATCCACCTGGTCCTCGCGACGCAGCGACCGAGCGTCGACGTCGTGACCGGGCTCATCAAGGCGAACGTGCCGTCGCGGCTGGCGTTCGCGACGTCGTCGCTCACCGACTCGCGCGTCGTGCTCGACCAGCCCGGCGCCGAGAAGCTCATCGGGCAGGGTGACGCGCTGTTCCTGCCCATGGGCGCCGCGAAGCCGATGCGCACGCAGGGCGCCTGGGTCTCCGAGAGCGAGATCCACGCGGTCGTCGAGCACGTCAAGCAGCAGCTCAAGCCGAGCTACCGCGAGGACGTCGCCGTCACGGTGGCCAAGAAGCAGGTCGACGAGGACATCGGCGACGACCTCGACCTGCTGCTGCAGGCGGCCGAGCTCGTCGTGACGACGCAGTTCGGCTCGACGTCGATGCTCCAGCGCAAGCTGCGCGTCGGCTTCGCGAAGGCCGGGCGGCTCATGGACCTGCTCGAGTCGCGCGAGATCGTCGGGCCGTCCGAGGGCTCGAAGGCCCGGGAGGTCCTCGTCCAGCCGGACGACCTGCCCGGGACCCTCGCGATGCTGCGCGGCGACCACGGCGAGCCGGCGGCGTCCGGGCCCGACGAGGACCGGTACGCGTCCTCCGACGGTGCGATGCCGGGGGACCCGCCCGTGGCCACGGACTACCACGACGACGCCGACGAGGAGCCCGACCCCGGACGACTCGGCTTCGGCACGCGGTGACGCCCGTGCGCGGCCGGGCGACGGGCGCGACCGGGCGCCGGCCTGGGACCCTCGGGGCGCAGGGCGCCCCGACGCACCCGTAGGCTGTCGACGTGGTCGCAGCCGTCCCCTCCCGAATGAACGTCGCGAATGCGCTGACCGTCCTGCGGATCGTGCTCGTGCCGTTCTTCGCCCTCGCGCTCCTGGCCGACGGCGGTCACACGGTGCGCTGGCGGCTCGTCGCGACGGGCATCTTCGTCCTCGCGGCGGTCACGGACCGGTTCGACGGGCACATCGCCCGCCGCTCGAACTCCGTGACGGACCTCGGCAAGATCCTCGACCCCATCGCGGACAAGCTGCTCATCGGGACGGCCTTCGTCCTGCTGTCCTACCTCGGGGACCTGCCCTGGTGGGTCACCGTCGTCGTCCTGGCGCGCGAGCTCACGATCACGGTCATGCGACTGTTCCTGCTGCGGTACCTCGTGCTCCCCGCGTCGCGCGGCGGCAAGGCGAAGACCGTGCTGCAGTCCGTCGCGATCGGCCTCTACCTCCTGCCGCTCGACCACCTGCCGGACGCCGTCGAGGTCGTCGCGGCCGTCGTCATGGCGGCCGCCGTCGTGGTCACGCTCGCGACCGGGGTCGACTACGTGCGCACCGCGCTGCGGGTGCGGCGCGCCGAGCACCGGCCGCCGGCGACCGCGCACTGACCGGGCCCCGTCGCGCATGATCGACTCGCAATACGGCGCCGCCCCGGGCGTCGGGCCACGTCCCGCGCGGGTCGCGGAACGGCTGCTCGCGGGGCTCGCGCTGCGGGGATGGACCGTCGCGGTCGCCGAGTCGCTCACCGGGGGGCTCGTCGTCGCCGAGCTTGTCGCCGTGCCCGGAGCCTCCCAGGTCGTCCGCGGGGGAGTGGTGGCGTACGCGACGGACCTCAAGGCGTCGCTCCTGGGCGTCGACCGCCGGCTGCTCGAGGTCCGCGGCGCGGTCGACCCGGACGTCGCGTACGCGATGGCCGAGGGCGTCCGGGCGTGCATGGGTGCCGACGTCGGCCTCGCGACGACGGGGGTCGCCGGTCCGGACCCGCAGGACGGCCAGTCGCCGGGCACGGTGTTCGTCTCGGTCGTCGGCCCGGCCGGTGCGCACGTGCGCGCGCTCGTGCTGCCCGGGGACCGGACACGGGTCCGTGAGGGGGCGCGCGACGCCGTGCTCGCGCTCGCGCGTGATCTTGTCGCTCCCATGGGGTGAATGTCGTGTGCAGGCGCTGCGCCGGGGGGAACACCCGGGTCACCATGGGCGTTGGGATGGTCGTGATGAACACCAGACCGGCGGCTCGACCCGGGACCGCGCGCACGAGCGGCGCGAGGTACGGTGGAAGTGTCCCCGCGAGGGGACGTACGGGCGTCACGGTGGGGGTCGGGACCAGGTCCTCGCTCCCGACGCCCGCACAGGGTGAGGATCGAGACGCGAGAGGGGGACGCCAGATGGTCGTACTGCGCCGCGAGATCGGCGATGTGCTGCGGGATGCCCGACAGCGGCAGGGTCGCACCCTGCGTGAGGTGTCCTCCGCGGCTCGGGTGTCCCTCGGGTACCTGAGCGAGGTGGAACGGGGTCAGAAGGAGGCGTCGTCGGAGCTGCTGGGCAGCATCTGCGACGCGCTCGACGTCCCCCTGTCGCTCGTGCTCCGTGAGGTGAGCGACCGTGTCGCCGTGGCCGAGGGTCTGCTGATCCCGGACACCGTGCCTGCGGACCTGACTGCGTCGTTCGGCGGACCCGCCGACGGTGGTTGGGCCCGATCCCGTTCGGAGCTCGCTCCGATCGGCTGAGACCTGACGTCCGGCCCGGGGAGCCCCTCGGAGCCGGCTGAGACGACGGACCCGTGGTCGCGTGCCGCTGCGCGACCGCGGGTTTCGTGCGTCCGGGGCCCCACCGCTCCGCGCGTGCCCGCGCACGCCCGCATGCACGGGACCGTCGGCCACGTACGTGCCGCGGCGCGTCCACCGGGGTGCTCGCGCGTCACGCGTGGGCGGCACCTTCCGCGCCCGGTGCCTTCCCACGCCCGGTGCCCCGGCTCAGGGGTGCTGGCAGCGCGGGCAGTAGAAGACCGGGCGCTCCATCGGGGGCTTGCGCGCCTGCCCCTTCTCGATCGGCGTCCCGCAGCGTCGGCACGGCTGCCCCGCGCGGCCGTGGACGCGGCTCGTCGCCCGGAAGCCCTGCTCGCCGGTCGCGGTCGGGATCCGGGCCTCGACCGAGCGCAGCATCATGGCGCGCGCGACCCCGAGCAGCCGCTCGGGGTCCGGCACCTCGTCCGCCGGCGTCCACGGCCAGAGCCCGACCGCGAACAGCGGCTCGGCCATGTAGATCGTGCCCATCCCCGCGACGACCCGCTGGTCCAGCATGACGTCGCAGACGGGCTCCGACCCGCGCTCACCCCAGCGCCGCAGCCCCTCCACGAGCCCGACGGTCGGGAAGTCGGGCGCGAGGATGTCCGGGCCCAGGTGGCCGACGAGCGTGTGCTCCTCGCTCGTCGGCACCACGTCGAGCATCCCGAGGCGTTCGCCCACGGTCGTCCACAGCTCGTTCCCGAGCACCGCGCGGACCCAGGTGCCGGAGGCCCGGGCGTCCGGGGTCCCGCTGCGCGCGATGCGCCACGACCCCTCCATGCGCAGGTGCGTGTGCAGGGTCCGGCCGTCGTCGAAGCGCGTGAGCAGGTGCTTGCCGTAGGACACGTTCTCGAGCACCGTGCGGCCGACGAGGTCGACGGTGGCTGCCGTCGGCCAGCGGAGCTCGGCACGCACGAGCACGCGCCCGGCGAGCGCGAGGTCCATGCGTGTCGCGGTGCGTCGCAGGATGTCACCCTCGGGCACGGCCCACCCCCCGACCGGCCCCGGGCCGCTGCCCGCTCACGCCTGGCCGCGCAGCCGCAGGCCGCGAGGGGTCGGCGCGAAGCCCGCGGCGG
>NZ_JBFTER010000174.1:0-4554 GCF_047229345.1 Cellulomonas jepli
CCCCCCCCCCCCCCCCCCCCCCCCCCCCCCACCACTTTTCTGCTAGGTCGTCGTCCGATTTATACACCAGCCGATTGTCGTCGGCAGCGTCTGATGTGTATATGAGTCAGGCTCCGGCCGCAGCGCCCCACGCCGCACCCGGCCCCGCCCTCGCGACCACCGGCGACGCCACCGCCCCGGCCCTCGCCGAGGACCCGACGGGCGGCAAGACCGTCGTCGGTCAGACGTCCCCGATCCACGACCCGGCGCTCGTGATCGAGGGCGACACCTGGTACGTCTTCTCGACGGGGAGGATCAACCGCGAGAACGGCGGCACGATCCAGATCGCCACGTCGCACGACGCGGGCACCACGTGGGCGTACTCCGGCACGATCTGGCCCGAGATCCCCGCGTGGCTCGACGAGCGCCTGCCCGGTCTCGACAACCTCTGGGCGCCCGAGGTCTACGAGCACGACGGCACCTACTACCTCTACTACTCGGCGTCGGTCTTCGGCACGAACACGTCGCTCACGGCGCTCGCCACCAACACCACGCTCGACCCGACCGACCCGGACTACGCGTGGGTCGACCAGGGCGAGGTCGTCTCCAGCCCGGTCGTCGGGCTCCCGAACGGCGCGACGTTCAACGCGATCGACGCCGGCATCGTCGAGGGCGCCGACGGCACGCCGTGGATGGCCATCGGGTCGTTCTGGTACGGGATCTGGCTCGTCGAGCTCGAGTGGCCGAGCGGCAAGCCCGTCGCGAACTGGCGCGAGACGGCCGTGAACATCGCGGACCGCTTCATGCCCGGCAACCCGATCGAGGCGCCGTACATCTACCAGCACGACGGGTACTACTACCTGTTCGTGTCGTTCGACCGCTGCTGCCAGGGCGGGGACAGCACCTACAAGGTCGCCGTCGGCCGGGCCACGGACGTCACGGGCCCCTACCTCGACAAGGACGGGCGCGACCTGTTCGGCGGTGGCGGCTCGGTCGTGCTCGACGCGCACGGCGCGATCGTGGGCCCCGGCGGGCAGTCCGTCGCCGACGGCTACCTCGCGTTCCACTACTACGACGCCTCGAACGAGCAGATCCCGTTCTTCCCGACGCTCGGCATCCAGAAGATCGCCTGGGTCGACGGCTGGCCGACGTTCGACCAGACCGTCTCCCTCCCGGCCGTGACCACGCAGCCGCAGGACGTCACCGCCGCCCCCGGCGACCGCGTCGAGCTGACCGTGACCGGCACGGGGACCCCGCGCCCGGTCGCGGTCTGGGAGACGTCCGCGGACGGCGGCGCGACGTGGACGACCGTCGAGGCGCAGCCGGTGACCGGGGCCGACGGCACGTCGACCCTCGTGCTCGACGCCGCGGCGGCGGACGACGACGGGCGGTCCTGGCGCGCGGTCCTGCGCAACGCGCACGGCACCGCGACGAGCGACGTCGCGACGCTCACGGTCACCGCGCCGGCAGCGCCGGTGGTCACGCGCCACCCGAGCTCCGCCACCGCGGCGAAGGGCTCGACCGCGTCGTTCACCGCGGCGGCGTCCGGCACCCCGGCGCCGACCGTGCGGTGGGAGGTGTCGCGCAACGGCGGCCGCTCCTGGGCGCCGGTGCCCGGCGGACGTGTGACGACCGCGCCGACGGCCTACGGGACGACGAGCACGCTCGCGCTCACGGCGCAGCAGGGGCTCACCGGGACGCGCTACCGCGCGGTCTTCACCGGCGACGGCGAGACGGCGACGACCGCCGCGGCGACGCTCACGGTGCGCCCGGCGCGCCGGTCGTAGCGCACCCACGTCGCGCTCGCGCCGCACGGCCGGCGGCCGCCGGGAGGACCGTTCCTCCCGGCGGCCGTCCGTCATGCCCCGGGGTGATTCGGGCCGTTCCGGTGGTGGTGTCGGTGGGGATCGGTATCGTCGGGGGCACGTCATGGGCAGCCCTCCGGAACCGAGGGCAGGCCCGGCGCGTTCTCCCCTGAGAACGCAACAGGGGGCCGGTCGGCGGACGCCGCACCGAGGACGTGCGCTGACGAGCAGGAGCCGAGGAGCGATGGGGCTGATCGAGCAGGCCGAGGCCACGGGCGGGATCGACGTGGTGAGCTCCGGCGGACGTACCTGCGTCCGGATGTGGGGCGAGGTCGACGGAGGTCTCCGCGACCAGGCGAGCGCGTCGATGGCCCTCGCGCTCGCGACGACCGACCCCGTGGTGGTCGACGCGACCGACGTGCGCTTCATCGACTCGTCGGGGCTCGCGTTCATCCTCCAGCTGCACCTCGCCGCCGCCGAGTCGGGGCAGGCGGTCACGCTGCGCGACCCCAACCGCGCGGTCCTCGAGCTGCTCGAGATGATCGGCATGGGGGAGGCGATCCTCCTCGAGGACGTCGCTCCGGCCGACGACGCCGCGGCGTCCTGAGCCCGGGGGCGGCGACGCCGCGCGTCGAGCCACCCCCAGCACACCGGCCGAGCCGGGCGGGGCGCACCCGCGCGGCCCGCGCGGGCAGCGTCGGTGGTGTCGGTTAGTTTCGAGGCATGCGGCTGCTGCACACCTCCGACTGGCACCTGGGCCGCACCCTGCACGGCGTCGACCTGCTGGACCACCAGGCCGCGTACCTCGAGCACCTCGTCGACGTCGTGCGCACCGACCCGGTCGACGCGGTGCTCGTCGCGGGCGACGTCTACGACCGCGCGATCCCGCCCGTCGAGGCCGTCCAGCTCCTGTCCGCGACCCTCGCCCGCCTCGCCGAGCACACGACCGTCGTCCTGACCCCCGGCAACCACGACTCGGCGGCCCGGCTCGGCTTCGGCGCCGAGCTCATGCGCGAGCGCGTGCGGGTCCGGGCCCAGGTCGGGGACCTCGCCACGCCCGTCGTGCTCCCGTCGGACGACGGTGACGCGCTCGTGTACGCCCTGCCCTACCTGGACCCCGACGTCGTGCGCCACCGGCTCGACGCGCCCTCCCGCTCGCACGAGTCGGTCATGACGGCCGCGACGGCGCTCGTGCGGGCCGACCTCGCCCGCCGGACCGCCGAGGCGTCCGCCGCGGGCCGGCCCGCGCCGCGCTCGGTCGTCATGGCGCACGCGTTCGTGATCGGCGGGGAGCCCAGCGAGTCGGAGCGCGACATCCGCGTCGGCGGCGTCGACCACGTGCCCGCCGGGGTGTTCCACGGGGTCGACTACGTCGCGCTCGGGCACCTGCACGGCCCGCAGCTCGTCGGCGGTGCGGGCGGGCCCGGCCGGGCCGACGGCGGCACCCCCAGGACCGGTGGGGCGGACGGGATCCGTCCGGTGCTGCGGTACTCCGGCTCGCCGCTCGCCTACTCCTTCTCCGAGCTCCACCAGGCCAAGTCCACGACGCTCGTCGAGCTCCCCCGCGGCGGCGGCGGGCCCGTCGTGACCCTGCTCCCCGCGCCCGTGCCGCGACGCCTCGCCGAGCTGTCCGGCCCGCTCGAGGACCTGCTCGGCCCGGCCGGCGCCGCTCACACCGAGGACTGGCTGCGCGTGACCGTCACGGACGCGCACCGGCCGCCCGACCTGTTCCGCCGTGTCCGCGAGCGGTTCGCGCACGCGCTCGTGATCCAGCACCGGCCGCCCGAGCGCACCGGGGCCGAGCGTGCGGCGGCGCAGGTGACCGCGGCCCACGACCCGCTCGAGGTGGCCGCCGAGTTCGTCGCGCACGTGTGCGGCGCCGAGCCGACCGAGGCGGAGCGCACCGTCCTGCGGCGCGCGTACGAGGACGTCGTCGCGCTGGAGCGGAGCGCCTGATGTATCTGCGCACGCTCACCCTCCAGGCCATCGGCCCGTTCGCCGGGCGGTTCACGGTCGACTTCGCGCAGCTCGGCGCGTCCGGTCTCTTCCTGCTCGAGGGCCCGACGGGCGCGGGCAAGTCGACGCTCATCGACGCGATCGTCTTCGCGCTCTACGGCAAGGTCGCGTCGGCGTCGACGAGCGAGGACCGGCTGCGGTCCGGGTTCGCGGGGCCCGAGGACGAGAGCGTCGTCGACCTCGTGTTCGAGACGTCCGCCGGGGTGTTCCGCGTGCGCCGCACGCCCGCGTACGACCGCCCGAAGAAGCGCGGCACGGGCACCGCGCGCCAGCAGGCGACCGTGAAGCTGTGGCGGCTGCCTGCCGAGAGCCCCGCGGAGGCGGGCGGCGACGGCCCCGGCGCTCCGGGCGGCGCCCCCGAGGGGGAGATCGTCTCGACCCGGCTCGACGAGGCCGGCGCCGAGCTGCAGCG
This sequence comes from Cellulomonas jepli, assembly GCF_047229345.1. Classification (NCBI taxonomy): domain Bacteria; kingdom Bacillati; phylum Actinomycetota; class Actinomycetes; order Micrococcales; family Cellulomonadaceae; genus Cellulomonas; species Cellulomonas jepli. Next base: position 4,213 of record NZ_JBFTER010000174.1, read on the forward strand.
CGTCGTGGGCCTCGACCGCGCGCAGTTCGTGCAGACGATCGTGCTGCCGCAGGGCGAGTTCGCGAGCTTCCTGCGCGCCGACCCGGAGCACCGCCGCGGGCTGCTGCAGAAGATCTTCGGGACCGAGGTCTACGAGCGCCTGCAGCGTCGGCTCGAGGAGCTCCGTCGTGAGGCGCTGCGCGCGACGGGCGAGGCGCGCGCGCAGCTCGTCACGGCGACCGCGCACTTCGTCGGCGCGGCCGGGCTCGACGGCGAGCACGCCGACGAGCTGCGTGCGCTCGCCGACGACGCGGCACCCGAGACCGCCGACGCCGCCCGCCGGTGCGCCGGGCTGCTCGAGGC
>NZ_JBFTER010000175.1:0-4551 GCF_047229345.1 Cellulomonas jepli
CGGGCGCTCCGGGCGCCGCGTCGCCCTCCGGCGGGCGGGGGACCCCGTCGTCCGCGGGAGGGCCCGGCGCCGCTTCGCCCTCGGGCGTGACGGTCCACTGGGCGGCCCGGTCGACGGGCGTCGTCCACCACCGGGCCGCGGGGTGGCTCACGGCGCGGTCCGCGACGCGCCGGAGCGCCGCCCGGACCTCGGGGGTGACGGCGAGCACGTCCTCGCCGTCGGGCTCCTGCCAGTAGCGGGCGTGGTCGACGGCGGCGGCGAGCGCGTCCAGGAGCGCGTCGCTGCCGAGCGGTGCGAGCGGCACGGCGGCGACGAGACGGGCGACGTCCGCGGGTGTCGACGTGGGCGGGTCGGGTACCGGTCCCGTGCCCACGGTGAGGAGCGCGCTCGACGTGCCCCGGCCGGGGTCGAGCGCGTGCGCGGCCCAGAACGCGGCCTGACGCAGACGGTCGACCTCGGGCACCCCGTCCGGGCGCCGCGTGCCGCGCGCGAGCTCGAAGCACAGCCGCCGGCCGCGCGGGCCGGCGAGCACGGCGTCGACGTCGAGGCCCATCGGGCCACGGTAGCGGCCGGGTGCGGGACGGGTGGGGCTGCGGGTCGCAGCGGCGGGCACGATCGGTGCCACGGGATCGTTGTCCCCCTGACGGCAGGCGGAGCGGCCGCCCCCGAGCGAGGAGCCCACGATGAAGTGCCCGATCGACGGTGCCGACCTGGTGATGTCCGAGCGGCAGGGGGTCGAGATCGACTACTGCCCGCAGTGCCGCGGCGTGTGGCTCGACCGCGGCGAGCTCGACAAGATCCTCGACCGCGCGGCCGAGCTAGCGAGCCCCGCGGCGGCGTCGGTACCGCCCGCACCTCCCGCGCAGGCGTACCCGACCGCGCCGTACCCGGCCGACCCCTACCCGTCCGGCGGCTACGCGCGGCCCTCCGGCGACGGCTACCGCGACGACCGGTACCGCGACGACCGGTCCCGCGGTGACTACGACCCGCGCCGCGACCCGCGGAACCAGCCGTACCGCAAGAAGAAGAAGGAGTCCTGGCTCGGGGACATCCTCGACTTCGGCTGACGGGTCGCCCGGCCGGAGCCGTCGCCGGCCGGGGAAGCCGACCGGTGCCTCGGCCTCGGTCGGGCAGGAGGTCTCAGGCCGAGACGCTCACGCCCGACCGGCCGAGGCCGACGGGCTCAGCGTCGACGGCCGCGCAGCGATGTCGCGCACGATCAGCTCGATCGTCGCCTCGTCCCGCAGGATCCGCTGGTGGCCGAGCCCGTCGGTGGCGACGAGCGTCGCGGTCGGCCACGACTCGGCGACGCGGTGGCCGACCGCGAACGGGGTCTCCTTGTCGCGCCGGTCGTGCACGACGAGCGTCTGCGGGAGCTGCCCGCCGGCGCCGAGCGGCGCGAGGTCGAAGTCGCTGAGCGCGTGCCCGACGAAGTCCTCGAGCGCGGTGCGGAGAAGGCCCTGGACGCGTGCGGAGAGCCGGAGCATGCGGTCGAAGTCCGCGAGGATCTCGGCGAAGTCGTGGTTGGGCGCGATCAGCACGAGCCTCTCGGTGCGCAGCGGGCCCGCGCTCAGCACCTTCGACGCGGCCGTCGTCCCCATCGAGTGCGCGACGACCGCCGCCGAGTCCCCGAAGTGCGCGCCGGCGACGTCGAGCGCCTCCATGACCTCCACGAGCGTCCCGCGCCCGGGGCCCAGCACGCTCGGGTCGGAGTCGCCGTGGCCCGGTGCGTCGAACGCGACGACGCGGTAGCCGGCGTCGACGAGCGGTGCGACGAACGCCCCGAGCTGCCCGCGCCAGCCGCCCCACCCGTGCACCAGGTAGACGACGGGCCCGGAGCCCCACGACTCGGCGACGACCCGGCCGCCTCGCGGCGCGGTCAGCTCGACGACCTCGCCGGCGTACGGCCGGAAGTCCTTGCGGCGCCCGGTGCCGCCCGGGAGCGTGCACCAGAGCGCGAACGCCTCGGCACCGGCGCGGCGGGGTGCGACGACGCCGAGCACGCGCAGCCGGCCGCGGACGTAGGCGAGCCGGGCGCGGGCGGCGAGCCGGCGACGGGTCGCGCGGGCGGTGCTGGCGCGGGGCGCGGTGGCCGGGGTGGAGGTCGTCCGGGCGGACGGGTCGACGGCGCTCATGCGGCGGCCTGCTCTCGGGTGGGGACGGTGCGGGAGGTCATGCGGAGACGGTGCCGGCCGGCGTGGCGGCGGCTGCGGGAGCGCGGCTGTCCCGGGCTTCGGGCGACGCGGCGGCACTGGGAACCGGCTCCGCCCGTGCGGCGTCGAGCAGGCGGTCGATCGCGGTACGGGCGTGGCGCTCGGCGGCGGGGTCCGAGAGCAGCCGGTAGCCGTGGTACATCGCGAGCATCACGCCGTGCAGGTCGGTCGCGAACTGCTCGGTGTCCGTGTCGGGGCGCAGCTGCCCCTCGGTCACCCCGCCCGCGACCATGCGCGCGATGCTGTGCGCGAGCTGCTGGTGCTGCTCACGCAGCCGGTCGCGCACGGGGCCGTCCTGCTCGTCGAGCTCGGTGCTGGCCTTGACGAACAGGCACCCGCCGGGCTGACGCTCGAGGCCGCACCGGATCCACAGCTCGGCGAGCGCACGGACCCGCTCCACGCCGCGCGGCGCGCGCAGCGCGGGGACGATCACGGTGGTCGCGAACTCCTCGGCGGCCGCGTCGAGCACCGCGAGCTGGAGCGCCTGCTTGGAGCCGAAGTGCGCGTACATCCCGCTCTTGGACATCCCGACCTCGTCCGCGAGCCCGCCGATGGTCAGCCCGCCGAGCCCGACGCGGCACGCGAGCTCGACGCCGCGCGTGAGCACGGCGTCCCGGGTGCGGCGTCCCTTGGGCAGGGCGGTCGTCGTCATCCAGCGAAAATAGCACGATCGTCCGAAAATAACAGCACGGTCGTGCGGAAACTGACTAGACCGGCAGGACGGCGAACAGCGAGTGGATGTTGCCCTCGGGGTCCGCGAAGAACCCGGTGTAGTGACCCCAGGCGGTCTCGACCGGTCGCGCGACCGCCTGGGCGCCGTGCGTCGAGAGCCACGCGAACCGCTCGTCGACCTCGGCGCGGTCGGCGCACTCGAAGTTCAGCTCGAACGCCTGACCGGACGTCCGGGCGCGGTACGCAGGGTGGTCGTGCGTGTGGGCGAGCATGCCCGCGCGGGAGAAGACCGCGAACCGGACGCCCTCGCCGGCGAATGCGACGTACTGCTCCTCCTCGACCGCGGTCGTGAGTCCGAGCGCGTCGCGGTAGAACGCGCTCAGCTGCGCGACGTCGTCCGCGAGCACGGTGATGCCCTCGAGTCTGGGGGTGGCCATGCGGTCAGTGTGGACCGCGCTCCGGCGCCGGCAGGTGCCGCGCTCGGGCCGCACAGCCGACCGTGCCGCCCGGACGCCCGGACGCCCGGACGCCCGGACGCCCGGACGCCCGGACCCCGGCGGTGCCGCCCGGATGCCAGCCGGACGCCCGGACGCCGGAACAGGTCCGCGTACAACTAGCCGCGCGCCGCCCGCCGTGCGAGCCGCTCGGTACGCGCGCGGTCGGCCGGCGACCCCGGGTTGGGCAGCAACCGCAGGACCACGAGCTGCTGCCCGAGCGACCACACCGTGCTGGTCAGCCAGTACAGGAGCACGCCGACCGGGACGTGCAGCCCGGGCACCGCGACGAGCACCGGCAGGACCCAGAGCAGGACGGCCTGCTGCTGCCGGGCGAGCGGGTTGCCCTCGAGCGACGCGGGGGAGGTGTTCCTGGTCGCGGTGATCCGCTGCGTGACGAGCTGCGTCACGCCCATCAGGACGATCATCAGCGCGGTCACGGCGATCGTCGGCCCGTGCCCCGAGCCCCACAGGACCCCCGAGAGCGGCGCGCCGAGCACGGTCGCGGTGTCGGCCTGCCGCACGAGCGCACCGGTCAGCGCGCCGACGGGCTCGTGCCGGCTCAGCCCCTGGAGCGTCGCGAACAGCGCGAACAGCACCGGCGCCTGGACGAGCGCGGGCAGGCAGCCCAGCAGCGGGTTCGCGCCGGAGGTCCGCATGAGCTCGACCTGCTCGCGCTGGTGCGCCTGCCGGCTCGCGGGGTCCGTCCGGCCCGCGTACCGGTCGCGGAGCCGGCGCAGCTCGGGCTGGACCGCCTGCACCCCGCGCAGGGCCCGGACCTGGACGACGACGAGGGGCACGAGGGCGAGGCGCACCACGACGACGAGCCCGACGATCGCGAGCGCCCACGCGGCGCCCCCGGCGGGGTCGAGCCCGGCGGCGGCGCCGAGGTGGTGGAAACCGGCGAGCAGCCACGCGACGAGCAGCTGCAGCGGGTGGACGAGGGTCGAGAAGGCGGACAGGACGGCGTCGACGACGGGCACGGCGGACTCCAGGGGAGAGGCGGGGTGGGAGGCGATCGCTCCCGCACCACGCCCGGTGCGCCGCCCGGACCCTCAGGTCCGGTGCGTGACGTCAGGCAGCCCGCGGGAGCAGCGTCGCTCCCGGGGCCCGCGGCCGCGGACGGCCCGGTGTCGCCGGGTCCTGCTGGCGCAGCGGCGCCGGCCGGGGCG
>NZ_JBFTER010000176.1:0-4334 GCF_047229345.1 Cellulomonas jepli
GCCCCGGCGCCGGCTCCCGCCCCGGCGGTCCCCGCGCCGGCCCCGGCACCGAGCAACCCGTACGGCCTGGGCACCGGGCGCTCGCGCGGCAGCGCCGGCCAGGGCGAGACCGCGTCGGCGTGGGCGCGCGCGCAGACCGGCATCCCCTACCTGTGGGGCGGCACGGGCCCCAGCGGCTACGACTGCTCGGGGCTCACCGGGGGTGCGTGGCGCAGCGCGGGAGTCAACCTCAACCGCACGTCGCGCGACCAGTACAAGCAGGTCCTGAAGATCAGCTACGACTCGATGCGCCCCGGCGACCTGGTCTTCTGGTCGACGGACCCGAACAACCCCGACAAGATCCACCACGTCGCGATGTACGTCGGCGGCGGCCAGATCATGGAGGCCGCGCGCGAGGGGGTCCCGGTGCGCCTGACGTCGATGCGCTGGTCGGGCACGATGCCGTACGCCGGGCGCCCCTGACGCGACGGTCCGCCGCGCGCCCGTCGCGGGGCGCGCCCGGCGTCGCGTCGCGCACCGGACGACGTGCTGGGCTCCCGGCGGGCCGCTCGGCGCACGCGGACGCGCGCCAGGACAGCACCCCCCCACCAGGACGGGCCGCCCCGAGGGGCGGCCCGCGTCCGGCTCAGTGGTGGTCGTACCCCGCGTCGATGGCCCGCTGGCGCGAGCGCTCGATCTCGTCCTCGGCCTCCTGGCGGCCGGTCCAGTGCGCGCCCTCGACCGACTTGCCCGGCTCGAGGTCCTTGTAGACCTCGAAGAAGTGCTGGATCTCGAGACGGTGGAAGTCGGAGACGTCGTCGATGTCCTGCCGCCACGCGGCGCGCTGGTCGCCCGTCGGGACGCACAGCACCTTGTCGTCGCCGCCGGCCTCGTCGCGCATGCGGAACATGCCGAGCGCGCGGCACCGGATCAGGCAGCCCGGGAACGTCGGCTCCTCGAGCAGCACGAGGGCGTCGAGCGGGTCGCCGTCCTCACCGAGGGTGCCCTCGATGAAGCCGTAGTCGTCGGGGTAGCGCGTCGAGGTGAAGAGCATGCGGTCGAGGCGGATCCGCCCCGTCGCGTGGTCGACCTCGTACTTGTTGCGCTGCCCCTTGGGGATCTCGATCGTGACGTCGAACTCCACAGCTCTCCTCCGCCCGTGCGGCGGGAGCGCCGGTGGGCGCGACCTGTCCACACGTGTCTCCAACATGCCTGTGGCGGCGTGCCGACGTGGGACGCCCCCCTGGTACGTGACCTAGTGTGACGCACCGGGACGACTTGCTCCCGCGCGCGCCGCCGAGCGTGCCCGGTCGAGCAGCCGACTGAGACCAACGACACGCGCGACACGCGCGACACGCACGGACGGGAGGGCGCATGTCGACAGGCGCGCGCGTGGTCGGGGTGAGCCTGCTCGTGCTCGTCCTGGGCGGAGGCGCCTACGGGACGGCCGACGCGTACGACGTCGTGCCGGGCGTCGTGACGCTCGCGCCGGTGCCGCCCGACCCCGAGCCGTTCCCCGCCGTCCCGGGCGTCGCGGAGCCGCCCGCGGTCGCCCCGGCGCTCGGCCCCCTCGACGCCGCGGCGCCCGTCCCCGACCCCGGTCAGGTGGCCGCGCTGGTCCAGGGCCTCGTGACGGACGGACGGGTCGGCCCGGCCGTGGGCGTCGTCGTGGCGGACCAGATCACCGGCGAGGTGCTCGCCTCGCACGCCTCCGACCAGCCGCGCGTCCCGGCGTCGACCGCGAAGCTCGTGACCGGCGTGGCCGCGCTCGCGACGCTCGACCCCGCGTCGACGCTCGACACGCGGGTCGTCCGCGGCGAGGGCGACGAGATCGTGCTCGTCGGCGGCGGCGACATGATGCTCGCGCCCGGCGAGGGCGACGCGGACGCGGTCGTCGGGCACGCCGGCCTGGGCGACCTCGCGACGCAGGTCGCGGGCGTGCTCGCCTCGACGGGCACGACGAGCGTGCGGCTCGGCTACGACGGGTCCCTGTTCTCCGGCCCGGCGCTGAGCCCGACGTGGAACCCGTCCGACATCAACCAGGGCTTCGTCGCGCCCGTCACGAGCTTCGCGGTCGACATCGCGAAGATCCGCCCGGGGGAGTACCCGCCCCGGCACGCCGACCCCGAGGCGAACGCCGCCCAGGTCCTCGCGCAGCGGCTCGCGGAGAACGGGATCACGGTGACCGACGTCGGCCCCGTCGGGCCGGCGCCCGCGGGTGCCGAGCAGCTCGGGCTCGTGCGGTCGGCGCCCCTCTCGGACGTCGTGCACTACTTCCTCGACACGTCGGACAACACGATCACCGAGGTCGTCGCGCGGCTCGTCGCGGTCGGCTCGGGCCTGCCGGGCAGCTTCGACGGCGCGTCGCAGGCGGTCCTGCGGGAGGTCGCGCAGCTCGGTGTCGACACGTCGGGGGCGCAGCTCGTCGACGCCTCCGGGCTCGGCGCGGGCTCGCAGCTCACCCCGGACCTGCTGCTCGGACTGCTCCGGCTCGTCACGGACCCGGCGCGGCCCGAGCTCCGGGAGATCGCGACCGGGATGCCGGTCGCGGGGCTCACGGGCACCCTGGCCGAGCGGTACACGACGACGTCCGCCCGGGGGCTCGTGCGCGCCAAGACCGGGAGCCTGCCGGGCGTCACGTCGCTCGCGGGCACCGTGGTGGACGCCGACGGCCGCCAGCTGCTGTTCGCGGTGCTCGCGGACCAGACGCCCGCCGGTGGGCAGCCGGCGCCGCGCGCGGCGATCGACGGGTTCGTGGCGCGCCTCGCGGGGTGCGGCTGCCGCTGACCGGGGCGCGGGCCGGTCGCCCGGTGCGCGGCGGCCCGGCGGTTACGGTGGGCGCGTGGCACCGCGTCGAGCAGCACACCCGGACCGCGTCGACGCCGAGCCCGGCGTGACCGGGGCAGGAGCGCGCCCGCTCGTGGACTGGGACGTGGCCGCACGGCTCGCGGGGCGGCTCGCGACGCCGGGTCCCCGCGCGACGCGGGACGAGGCCGCCGCGCTCGTCGAGGGGCTGCGCTCCGCGGCCGCCGCGGCACCCGAGCACGTCGCGCGGATCACGGGCCTGACCCCCGCCGACGGGCGTGTGCCCGCGACCGTGCACGTCGTCGACCGTCCGGCGTGGGCGCGGGCCAACACGCGGCTCATGGCGAGCATGACGCGGGACGTCCCGGTGCCCCGGCCGGTGCCCGCCGCCGCGCGGCTCGCCGCCGCGACGCAGGTCGGTGCGGTGCTCGCGCTGCTCTCGGGCAAGGTGCTCGGGCAGTTCGACCCCTTCACCGCCGACGTGCGGGCGCCCGGGGGACGCCTCCTGCTGGTCGCACCGAACGTGCTCCAGGCCGAGCGCGCGATGAAGCTCGACCCGGCGGACTTCCGGCTCTGGGTGTGCCTGCACGAGCAGACGCACGCGCTGCAGTTCGCGGCGGCCCCCTGGCTGGCGGACCACCTGCGTGCGCGCTCGGGCGCGCTGCTCGCGGGGCTCTCCGGCGACGCCGCGAAGGCCCGCGGGCGCGGCGACGGTGGCACGCCGGACGACGACGGCCCGACCCTGCTCGACCTGCTGCAGGGCGTCGCCGGCGCGCTGGGCGGTCCGGAGGACGGGCGCGGCGTCCTCGACCTCCTGCCGGCGGACCAGCGCGTGCTCGTCGACGAGGTCGGCGCGGTCATGGCGCTGCTCGAGGGGCACGCGGACGTCGCGATGGACGCCGTCGGCCGGTCGGTCGTGCCGTCGGTGCGCCGCATCCGCGCCCGGTTCGAGGCCCGCCGCGACGCGGGCGCGCGGTCCCGCGGGCCGGAGCGCGTCGTGCGCCGGCTCCTGGGGCTCGACGCGAAGCTCGCGCAGTACCGCGACGGCGCGGCGTTCGTGCGCACGGTCCGCGCCGCGGTCGGCACCGACGGGCTCAACGCCGTCTGGGCCGCACCGGAGCACCTGCCGTCGGCGCGCGAGATCGCCGAGCCCGGCGCCTGGGTGCGTCGCGTGCACGGCTGACCCGCGTGACCGGACCCGCGCCCGCCGTGGCGGCCGCCCGCACCGCGGTCACCCGCGCGCTCGACGACCTGCCCGCTGGGTCCCTCGTGCTGGTCGCGTGCTCGGGCGGCGCCGACTCCCTCGCGCTCGCGGCGGCGACGGCGTTCGTCGCCGGGCGCAGCGCCCGTTCCGCGCGTCCCCTGCGCGCCGGGGCGGTGGTCGTCGACCACGGCCTGCAGCCCGGCAGCGCCGACGTCGCGGCCGGGGCGGCGGCCGTGTGCCGGGGGCTCGGGCTCGACCCGGTCGAGGTGGTGCGCGTCGACGTCGGCGGCCCGGGCGGTCCCGAGGCGGCCGCCCGCGACGCGCGGCACGCGGCGCTCGACGCGAC
>NZ_JBFTER010000177.1:0-4272 GCF_047229345.1 Cellulomonas jepli
AGCTCGACGTGGCGCGCCGGGCCGCCGTGCTCGACGGGCCGCGCCTCCCGCTCGATGGCCGGGCGGCCCGCGCCCCTGCGCGAGCCGCCCGAGCCGTCACCGCACCCCGAGCGCGTCCGTCAGGCGTCGCAGCCGATCTGCTCGGTGCCGAACGCGACGTCGTCGAGCCACAGGTCGAACTCGGCCGGCGTCGTGCCGCCCTGGTAGAGCTGCCAGCCGACCTTGACCTCCCCGAAGTCCGGGAAGACGAACGGCACGTCGGCGCCGCCCGCGGTCTCGGTGTCGACGGTGAGCTCCTCCTGGAGGTCCCCGTCGATCCAGACCTGCACGCGGTTGTCGGACGCGTCGAGCTGCCACTCGACGCACTGCCAGCGGTCGGCCACCGACGGCGACGACTCCTGCCAGCTCGTCCAGTCGCCGGTCGGGCCGCCGTCGGAGCCGACACCCCAGAAGACCCCCGGCACGGTCGGCGCGTACTGCCCGACGATCGGCCGCACGACCCCGGCGCCCTCGCCGGACGCCTCGACGAGCGTGTAGTGGGCCCAGTCGGGCGCGGTCGGGAACTCGTCGACCTTGACCCGGATGCGCCCGTAGAAGCTGTTCTCGGGCGGATCGACGGGGATGACCATGAACGCCCGGCCGTTGTCCGCGGTGTGCACCCGCAGCGCGTGGGCCTGCCGTCCGCGCTGGCCGGGACGTCCGTACGGCCCGGGCTGCTCGGTCCGGATCTTCTCCACGGTCAGGGTGCCCGCCCGCGTGTCGATGCCCCAGCGCATGCTCGCGGCGCCGCCCACGGGGAGCCGCTCGAAGTCCTCGCAGAACAGCAGGCTCGCGTCGGCGCACACGGTCCGCGGACCGCCCCGCCCGTGGCGGTCGACCTCGTCGGTGCCCCCGCCGGCGCTGGCCCCGGAGGCGCCCACGGCCACCGCCGAGGCGGCGAGGGTCGCGGCGGTGGCGGTGAGTGCGACCGCCCGCCGCCCGCGTCCCGGCGCGCCACCCCGGGTGCCCGCCCGGTGCGGTCCCGGTGCTGTCGTGTGCTGTGCGATCGGCTTCCTCATCGATGCTCCCCTGCTCGTGCGAAACCCTCGGTGACGGTCACGTGCCGCCACGGCGACGCTGGACGACGCCGGGCCCGCGCAGCGTAGGGAGCGGTGGGCGCGCGCCGGAACACCGGACGCGCGTGGGGCTCGCACTTGTTCGATTAAGGCGTCGCACGCGCGGGTGCGCACCAGGGAGCCGGACGCGCACCCGGCCCACCGGACGCACGCCCGCGACGTCGGACCTCGCGCGGGGCGGCGTTGAGTCCTCGCGCGCGGCGACGTCGAGACCTCGCGCGCGGCGGCGTCGACGGGCCCGCGGTGGCGTCAGCGCGCCCCGTGCACCGCGACGTCGACGAGGGCCTGGAGCGCGTCGGCGATGGCCTCGTCCGTCGGCCCGTCGGCGCTGGTCTCGACCTCGACCGACCACGGCGAGTGCTCGACCGTCACGCTGCGCACGTTCGTCGAGTCCGCGGACGGCGTGCCGCCACGGGCGATCGCCGCCGGCACGCCGTCGCCCGCGTCGCGCAGGACGGTCCAGGTGGCGCCGCCGAGCGCGCTCGTGGCCGCGGCGGCGAGCGCGCACAGGCGCGTGACCGCACCGGTCTGCGCGCCGACGATCGCCGCGACGCCCGCGGTGATGAGCCGGTCGACCGTCACGGCGTTCTCGGCGAGCTCACGGCGCTTCGCGAGGGCCGCCCGGGCCCGGCTGCGCTTGGCCTGGTACTGCGCGGCGTCCGCCCGGCGGAACAGGGTCCGCGGCTGCTCGACGCGGCCACCGGCGCTCGAGGCGATGCCCCACGAGATCGCGGCGCCGTGCGCGAGCGGGAAGCCCTTGACCGTCGCGGAGATGACCTGGCTGACCTGCGAGCGCGGGATGCCGGCGGTGACGACGCAGAACTCGTCGCCGCCCAGCCGCGCGGCGGTCGAGCCGGGGAGCTGGTCCTGCACGCGGCGCAGCACGTCGGCGACCGAACGCAGCAGGTCGTCGCCCGCGTCGTGCCCGAGCTCGTCGTTGACCCGCTTGAGGCCGTCGACGTCGCACATGACGATGCACGTCTCGAGGCCCGTCTGGAGGGCCTGGTCCGCGGCGTGGTCCGCGACGCGGCGGTTGCCGAGCCCGGTGAGGGGGTCGTCGGCGATGAGGTGGCGGACCTGGTCCTCGAGGTCGACGCGCGCGACGGCGCCCGCGGCGAGCGCGCACAGCACCTCCGCGGCGGCGAGGTCGTCGACGCCGAACAGCTCGCCGCTCGTGTCGCGGCTCGCGTAGAGCTGGCCCCAGACCTGCCCGTTCACGACGATCGGGCTCGCGAGCGCGCTGATCCGGTCGAGCTCGCGCAGGCTCGCGACCTCGACGGGGTCGCCCGTGAGCTCGACGTCGTCCACGTCGTCGCGCACGTGCGCCACCCAGCTGCGGCGGTCGCGGATGAGCCCGCGCAGCGCGGGGCGCTCCTCGGCGCGGAACGCGGTCCGGGCGAGCACGGACTCGCGGTCGTCGGGCTGGAGCGACTCGACGGCGAGCACCGTGCAGGTCTCCTGCTCGATGCGGCAGAACGCCGCGGAGCGGGCGTCGAGGAGCGCGTGCGCCATCGCGGCGGCCACCTCCGCGACCTCGGACAGCGTCTGGCAGCGCTCGAGCCGGTGCGCGGCGAGGCCCAGGCCGCGCACCCCGCTGGTCGCGGGTGCGGCGGGGGCTCCGGCAGCTCGTCCTCGTGCAGGCGTCACGTCGCCATCATCCGGCACGCGGACCCGTCCGCAAGGCCGTACGGACCGTTCGGGTGAAAGATCCCGGTCCGTCGTCCAGGTCGAGCGAGGTCCCGCGGGCGGGTCCGGCGCCGCCCAGGGGCGCGTCCCCGGCGTAGGGCCGGCCGGTGCGGGTCGTCGCAGGTCAGCGGCGGTCGAGCAGGTAGATCCGCGGGTGGTGCCCCTTCGCGAACACGCGCACCGCGGCCCGCTCCTGCCACAGCCCGGACGCGACGCGCAGGCAGCGCTCCATGACCGTGATCTCGTGGGTGAGCACCACGAGCCGCCCGCCGGGCGCGCACACCGCGTGCGCGGCCTCGAGCAGCTGCGCGTGCACGGCGGCGCTCGTCGCGTGCGAGCCGTGCGTCGTGCCCCACGGCGGGTCGACGAGCACCAGGTCGAACGGCCCGGCGTCACGCCAGGTCCCACCCGGCGCCAGCACGTCCGCGACGTCGAGCCGGACCTGGTCGGTCAGCCCGGCGGCGGCCACGTTCTCGCGCGTCGCGGCGACCGCGTCCGCGGACACGTCGACGCCGAGCGCGACGGCGGCGGGGCCGGCGAGCAGCCGCTCGACGAGGAGCGTCCCCGACCCGCACATGAGGTTGACGACCCGGTCGCGCGCGCGGACGCCCGCGAGCCGCACGATCGCCGCCGCGATGGTCGCGTTGACGGCCCCGGGGTAGTCGGCGACGCGCCACTCCCGCGCGGACAGCGGCGGCCCGCCGAGCCGGACGAGCACGTCCCAGCCGGCGTCCCCACCGGCGCCGCCCGCCCGGTCGGCGCTTCCCGCGCCACCCGCACGGTTCGCGCCACCCGTGCCCCCAGCGCCACCGGCGCCGCCCGCACGGGACCCGGGGGTGCGGCGGAAGCGCACGAGGATCTCGCCGTCGTCGGCGCGGTGGTCCATGCGGCTGGCCTCGGAGAGCAGCGCCGCGAGCCGCTGGAACACGCTCGACTCGCGTCCGGCGGCCTCGAACCGGAACGTGCGCCGGGCACCGAGGCGCGCGGAGGCGTCGAGCGCGGCGGCGATCCGTGGCAGGTGCTCCCCGCTGGTGAGCGACTTGGGCCGCGGCACGTCGAACGTGAGGACGGCGAACACCGCGACCGCGGTCCGGAGCCGGAGCAGGCGGGGGTCGTCGAGCGGGCCGCGGTGCGTGAAGGCGAGGGTGTCGTCGCGCCCCGGCACCGGGCGCGGGGGGCTCACCGGTGCCAGCAGCTCGGTGACCTCCGCCGCGACCACGTCCGCCAGGCCGGGCAGGAACGTGACCTCGATGCGGTGCGTCGCGGCGGTGCGGGCGGGTGCGGGGCGGCGGTCCGGGCGCCGGTCGCCGCGCTGCGGGGTCGTCGCCCGGGCGTCACGACCGCGGGGCGGGCGGCTGCCGCGGCGCCGGCCCGGGGCCCGCCCGCGGTCCCCGCGGCGCCGAGCGCGTTGACGTAGACGCCCACGCTCCACGGCTCGATGGTCGCGGCGAGCCGCCGGCACGTCGCGGAG
>NZ_JBFTER010000178.1:0-4253 GCF_047229345.1 Cellulomonas jepli
AGCCACGCCCGTCCCTCGGGCCCCAGCCGCCCGCCGCGGGGACGCCCGCGCTCGGCGACCCGCGCCGCGCGGGCGAGGAGCGCCGTGCCGTGCTCGACGAGGTCCGTGGCGTCGGCCCCGACGAGCCGGCGCCCGTGCGCGTCGTCGGCGAGCGCGGCGATCGTGAGCGCCGCGAGCCAGATGGCGCCGAGGAACGTCTCGCTCCAGGTGCGTCCCAGGTGGTCGATGAGCCGCTGGCCGACGGACGCGGCCTCCTCGACCTCACCCGTCCAGGTCAGCGCGTCGATGAGGCAGCCGCCCGAGAGCAGCGCGATCTGCGCGTCGCGGTCCCAGCCGGGCTCGAACGCGCGGCCCCGCGCGACGGCGTCCGCGTCCCCGCGCGCCACCGCGGCGTACAGCCCCACCGACGCCATCAGCCCGGGCTGGAGCTCGATCAGCGGCTCGCTGCCGAGGCGCGGGGGCGTCAGGTCACCGAGGGCGTAGCGCACGAGCTCGGCGAAGAAGCGCAGCGCGACACCGAACTCCGTCCAGGCGAGCCCGGTCGCCGCCGACTCGTCCAGCCCGCGCGCGAGGACGCGGGACGCCGCGCCGAGCTGGCCGTCGTAGTAGAAGGTCGTCGCGAGGTTGTACGTGCAGCGCTGCGCGGTCACGAGGTCGCCCGCGTCGCGGGCCCGGCGCTCGGCGGTGGCGAGCAGCTCGGCGGCGTGCGCGGGGTCGTCGACGACGAGCACCGCGAGGGTCGCGAGCGCGTCGGACTCCGCCGCGGCCTCGCCGTGCTCGCGCGCGACCTCGACGGCCCGGGTGGCCGACGCGCGGGCGTCGTCGTCCCGGTCGGCCATGAGCGACGCGCGGGCGTGCGTCGCGAGCACCCACGCGAGCTGACGGGGCTCGGGGTCGTCCTCGAGGGCCTGCGTGGCGTTGCGCAGCGCCTCGAGCTCGTGGTCCGCCGCGAGCAGGTGCCGCGCGAGCTCGGTGCGGAGCGCGACGCGGCGGCGCGGGTCGGCCTCGGCTGCGGCGACCGCCTCCCGGGCGAGGGTGATCGCCCGCTCGACCTGCCCGGACCGGCTCGCGGCGTCCGCCGCCCGCTCGAGCACGTCGACCCGCACGACGCCCACGAGCGCGCCGGCGTCCGGCACCGACTCCCAGAGCCGCAGCACGGTCTCGAGGTGCCGCAGCTCCTCCGCGGGGGCGAGCACGCACGCCGCGTCCTGCGCGGCACGCCACGACCCGTCCACGGCCACGGGCAGGTCGTGCGACTCGAGCGCGTGCACCACGAGGCGCGAGAGCGGCCCGAGCGACGGGTCGTCGCGCAGCACCCGCAGGTAGGCGCGGTGCAGCGCGACCTGCTCGCCCGGCAGCAGGTCGGTGTAGACGGCCTCGGCGAGCAGCGCGTGCCGGAACGCGATCCGGCCCTCCTCGCCCACGAGCACGTGGTGCGCGACGGCCTCCCGGAGCGCGTCGTCCAGCGACCACGCGCCGAACCCCGCCTCCGGGTCCGCCGCGACGGCGCGCAGCAGCGGCTCGGTCACCCGGCGACCCGCGACCGACGCGATGCGCGCGAGCTGCTGGACCGCCGGGTCGAGGTGCTCGAGGCGCGCGCGCAGCACGTCCGCGAGGGTCCACGGCAGCGTCTCGGGGCCCGACCGGGCGTCGAGCAGCTCCTCCGCGAAGTACGCGTTGCCCTCCGAGCGCTCGGCGACACGCAGCAGGTCCGCCTCGGGCAGCGGGTGCCCGACGAACGCCGCCGCGAAGTCGCGCAGCTCGTCGCGCGTGAACGCGGGCAGGTCGATGCGCTCGACGCGCGGGTGCCGGGACATCTCGGCGAGCATCGGGCGCAGCGGGTGGCGCCGGTGCAGGTCGTCCGTCCGGTAGCTCGCGACCACGAGGAGGTGCTCGTCGCGCAGCCGCGCCACGAGGAAGCGCAGCACGTCCCGGCTGGACGCGTCCGCCCAGTGCAGGTCCTCGATCACGAGCAGCAGCGGCGCCCCGGGGCGGCCGACGGCGCCGAGCACCGCGGCGACCCCGAGCCCGACGACCGCGTAGCCGAGCCCCGACCAGCCCTCGGCCCGGCTCGCCACCACGAAGGTGAGCGCGAGCGTCACCGCGACCACCGCGGCCGGCACGGCCACGGTCGTGACGGCGGCCCGCAGCACGTCCCGACGCATCCCCACAGCCACGAGCGGACCGTAGCAGTGGCGCCGGTCGCTCAGGCGGTGGGGTGCAGCGCCCAGCGGAGCGCGTCGGGCAGCAGGACGCCGCCGTGGTTGGGGCTGTGCCCGCCGTCCCCGAGCACGAGCCGGAGGTCGTAGCCCGCCTCCGCCAGCGCGGCGGCGACGCGCAGGTTCTCGGCGAGCCAGTTCCTCGTCGGTGCACCCCAGTTCAGGTCCCGGTGCCCGGCCTGGAGGAACACCCGCAGCGGCCTCGCCTCCGTGCGGGCCAGGAGGTCCGGGTACGGGTTGCCGCCGGGCATCTGGGCGAAGCTCGACAGGAAGCAGACGACGCGGCGGAAGCGGTCCGGGCGCAGCCAGGCGGCCGTCAGCGCGGCGTTGCCCCCGCTGCTCCCGCCGCAGATCCCCCACCGCTCGGGGTCCTCCGTGACCCGGTACCGTGCGGTGACGAGCGGCAGGACCTCGTCGAGCAGGAGGGTCGCGTAGCGGTCGTCGAACGCGTCGTACTCGACGTTGCGGTTCTTCGGGTGCTCGCTCCCGACGACGACGCCCGGCTCGACGAAGACGCCGATCGTGAACGGGATGTCGCCCCGGTGGACGAGGTTGTCCAGGACGACCGCGCCGCGGACCTCGCCGTCCGGGTCGAGGTACCACCAGCCGTCGTTGAACACCATGACGGCCGCGGGCGGGGCCGTGCCGTCGTGCGCGGGGACGTGGACCCAGACCCTGCGCGACGTGCCGGGGTAGACCGTGCTGCCGGACCACTCCAGCTCGACCGTCTCCCCCTCCGGCACTCCGGCGCGCGGCTGCGAGTCGGGACCGTGCGCGTACCGGACGTCCGAGAGGTCGAGCGGGAGCGGGCGGTACGGCACGAGGGCGGGCACGCCCTGGACCCTAGGGCGCGCGGGCGCCGAGGTCGACGGGCCGACGGGCGCCGGCACGCACGCGGACGGGGTCAGGGTGGACGATCGACCGAGCACGACGCGCAGAGCAGGCAACCCGCGAACCGACCACCGACCACCGAGCCGACGGAGCACCTCATGACCGAGCCCACCCTCGCCGTCACCGGTGCCACCGGCCACGTCGGCGGCCTCGTCGCCGGGCACCTCGACGCCGCCGGCCGCGCGCACCGCCTGCTCGTCCGCGACCCCGCCGGTGCGCGCGTCCCCCGGCTCCCCTCGGTGACCGGGGTCAGGCGCATCGACTACGCCGACCACGACCTGTCCCTCGCCGCGCTGCGCGGGGTCGACGCCCTGGCGCACCGCGCTGGCAGCTCGACGCCTGGGTCAGCACGTACACGGCGATCGCGAGCGGTGTCATGGCGGAGCCGTCCGACGCGGTCGAGCGGGTCACCGGCGTGCCCCCGACCGACCTGCGGAGCTTCCTGCAGCGCGGCTGAGCCCACCGGAGACGATTCATCCTCGGCTGTTTCGGGCGGAGCCGTCCGGCCGTCCCGCCCGGCCGGTAGATTCCCCGTGGCCGGTGCCTCGCCCGGTCGGCGACCCACGGAAGGATCCTGGTGGACCAGCTCACCAAGGGGGCCAACGCCCCGCTGACCGCGTCCCGCGTCACGCTGACCGTCGACGTCCCGGCGCCCGCGGACATCTCGGCCCTGCTCGTCACGGAGAGCGGCAAGGTCCGCTCCGACGCCGACTTCGTCTTCTACAACCAGCCGACCGGGCCGGGCGTCCGGTGCCTGCAGCCGTCGGCCGGGCAGCCGTGGCGGGTCGAGGTCGACCTCGACGCCGTGCCCGCGGACGTCCACGCGGTCCGCGTCGTCACGAGCCTCGACGACATGACGGCCGCGTTCGGCCGGGTCGGCCAGCCGGTCGCGCACGTCGCCGACGGCTCCGGCACCCCGCTCGTCGAGTTCGCCATGACGGACCTGACCACGGAGAGCATCGTCGTCGCGCTCGAGCTGTACCGCCGGGCGGGTGCGTGGAAGGTGCGCGCCGTCGGGCAGGGGTACGCGGGCGGGCTCGCCGACCTCATCACCGACCACGGCGTGTCCGTCGACGACGAGCCCGCACCCGCCGCCTCGCCGGCCGTCGCGCCCCCGGCCCCCGCCGTCGCGCCGCCCGCGCC
>NZ_JBFTER010000179.1:0-4123 GCF_047229345.1 Cellulomonas jepli
GCGTTCCACGCGTTCTTCGGCGTCGCGCTCATGAGCGGCGAGGCGCTGCTCGTGGCCGACTGGTTCGGGCTGCTCGGTCGCGAGTGGGGGCCGCCGGCGCTCGCGGACCAGCAGCGCGGCGGCGGTGTCGCGTGGGGCATCGGGGAGCTGCCGACGCTGGTGCTGGCGATCGCGGTGATCGTCGCGTGGTCGCGCTCGGAGGAGCGGGTCGCGAAGCGCCGCGACCGTGCGGTCGACCGGGACGGCGACAGCGAGATGGACGAGTACAACGCGATGCTCACGCGGCTCGCGGACCAGGACTCCCGAGGTCGCTGAGGGGCCGGTCGGACCGGTCGCGGCGGGCGGTCGCGAGGGCGCGCCGCCCCGGTTGCCCGCACGGACCGGCGGGTGGGTGATAGACCACTGAGGGTGACCACCGACACCAGCACCGGCTCCGGCGCGCCCGACGCGACACCCGCGCCCGACGCCCCGCCGGCCCCCGCCACCCCGTTCCACGACCTCGACGCGTACGTCGCGCTCCCGCGCGTGTCGGGCCTCGCGCTCTCGCGCGACGGCTCACGCCTCGTGACCTCGGTCGCGCGGCTCGACCCGAAGGGCACGACCTACCTGACCGCGCTGTGGGAGGTCGACCCGGAGGGTCGCGAGCCCGCCCGGCGGCTGACCCGCAGCGCGAAGGGCGAGTCGGGCGCGGCGTTCACGCCCACCGGCGACCTGCTGTTCACGAGCGCGCGCCCCGACCCGGACCCGCAGGAGGGCGCCGACGACGAGCCCGCGCCCGCGCTGTGGCTGCTCCCCGCACGCGGCGGCGAGGCCCGCGTCGTGGCAGCACGCGGAGCGGGCCTCGGCGGCATCAAGGTCGCCGCGGACGCGCCGGTCGTCCTCGTCGGCTCCGACGTCCTGCCGCGCGCGGTCGACGGGGCCGAGGACGACCGGCTGCGCAAGGCCCGCAAGGAGAAGAAGGTCGCGGCGATCCTGCACTCGACCTACCCGGTCCGGTACTGGGACCACGACCTCGGCCCGGCGACCCCGCACCTGTTCGCGGCGACGCTGCCTGCGGCGGCGACGAGCGACGTGGGCGCCGACGACGTCTCGGGCCTCGAGGAGCTGCACGCGGGCGTGCCCGACGAACGCCCCGAGCTGCGGGACCTGACGCCGGGCGCGGCGGCCGCGCTCGTCGAGCAGGGGTACGCGCTGTCGCCCGACGGCCGCACGGTCGTCACGGGCTGGTCGGTGCCCCAGGCCCGCGGCGCGGTCCGCAGCCGGCTCGTCGCGATCGACGTCGCGACCGGTGAGCGGCGGGTGCTCCTGGACGACGACGCCGCCGACCTCGGCTCCCCGGTCGTCTCGCCCGACGGGCGCTGGGTCGCGTACGAGCGCGAGACGATCTCGACCCCGCACCGCGCGCCCGCCGTGTCGCTCCAGGTCGTGGCGCTCGACGGCTCGGGCGAGCCTCGCACCCTCGCGGCGGACTGGGACCGCTGGCCCCACGGCGCGACGTGGCTCCCGGACTCGAGCGGCCTCCTCGTGGTGGCCGACGACGACGGGCGTGCGCCGGTCTTCCACGTGGACCTGGGCTCCGGCTCGGTGACGCGCGTGACGAGCGACGACGCCGCGTTCACCGACCTGCAGGTGAGCCCCGACGGCGCCACGCTCTACGCGCTGCGGGCGTCCTACCTCGCCCCCGCGCACCCGGTGCGGGTCGACCTCGCCGCGGCGCTCGCGTCGGGCGCACCCGTCGCGGCCACCGCGCTGCGCAGCCCGGCGGCGCCCCCCGCCCTGCCCGGCAGGCTCGAGGACGTCGAGACCACCGCGGCCGACGGCGTGCGCGTCCGGTCGTGGCTCGCGCTGCCCGAGGGTGCGTCGGCCGAGCACCCGGCGTCGCTGCTGCTGTGGATCCACGGCGGCCCGCTCGGCTCGTGGAACGCGTGGTCGTGGCGCTGGAACCCGTGGCTGCTCGTCGCGCAGGGGTACGCCGTCCTGCTGCCCGACCCGGCGCTGTCCACCGGGTACGGCCAGGAGTTCGTGCAGCGCGGCTGGGGCTCGTGGGGCTCCGCGCCGTACACCGACCTCATGGCGGCGACCGACGCGGCCGAGGCCCGCCCCGACATCGACGAGACGCGCACCGCCGCGATGGGCGGCTCGTTCGGCGGGTACATGGCGAACTGGGTCGCGGGGCACACCGACCGGTTCCGCGCGGTCGTCACGCACGCGAGCCTGTGGGCGCTCGACCAGTTCGGCCCCACGACCGACGCCGCGTACTACTGGGCGCGCGAGATGACCGACGAGATGGCGCTCGAGAACTCCCCGCACCGGTTCGTCGAGCAGATCGTCACCCCGATGCTCGTGATCCACGGCGACAAGGACTACCGGGTCCCGATCGGCGAGGGGCTGCGGCTCTGGTACGAGCTCGTCGCGCACTCGGGGCTGCCCGCGGACGACGACGGCGTGACGCCGCACCGGTTCCTGTACTACCCCGACGAGAACCACTGGATCCTCTCGCCGCAGCACGCGGTCGTCTGGTACCAGGTCGTCGAGGCGTTCCTCGCGCAGCACGTCCTGGGGCTCAGCGGGGACGACGCGCCCGCGCTGCCCGAGCTGCTGGGCTGACCCGCGCGGCGCCGGGCCGGGGTGGCCGGTCCGGCGCCGCAGGGTGGCCACGCCGGTCACGCCGCGGGCGGGAGGCAGGGGGTGCTGCGCCGCGGCCGACCCGGCGCCGGGCGCCGTCGCCGCGGGGTCGCTCAGCTGCGCGTGAGCACCCCGCCGCGGTGCCGCAGAGCCGTGCCGAGCGCGAGCCCCGCGAGCACGCCGAGCGAGATCGCGACCATCGTGGTGGCGGCCGTGACGACCGTCGCGAGCGCGCGCGTGTCGTCGCCGAGGATCGACGTGACCCCGACGAGCCCCAGCGCCCCCGGCACGAGCAGCCAGAAGCCGGGCAGGAAGCCCACGAGCGTCGGGGGGCCGGTCGGGCGGGTCGAGGCGTACATCGCGACGAGCGTCATGAGCAGGGCGCCGACGAACGCGGAGAACACGCCGCCGAAGAACAGCCCGCCGACGACCTGACCCGCGTACGCGACGGTCAGCACGAGCAGGACCCACGGCAGCGTCGACCGCCGCGCGCAGTTGTGGAACACGACGCCGACGCCGTACACGACGACCCCGACCCACGGTCCCGCCCAGCCCAGCGGGTGGTACGGCGCGGACCCGACGTCGGACGCGGGGACCCCCACGAGCGCGGCCGCCGTGGTGATGCCGAGCGCGAGCAGCACGAGCTGCATGCCGCCCGCCGCGAGCCGGGCCGAGCCGGCGACCATCTGCCGCGTCGCGAGGTCGATCGCGGCGGTCGTGAGCAGCGCGCCCGGCAGGAAGCTCACGAGCGGCGCGACGAGCGGCGCGAGCATGCCGACGTCCGCCCCGGTGCGGGAGAGCAGGAACACCCCGACGGACACGACGAACGCGCACCCCAGCACCAGCAGCGCCTGGTACGCCCCCGCGACGCGCGTGCCCGCCACGACCGCCCCGGCGATCACGGTCCCGAGCGCCGCCGCGGCGAGGACGTCGACGAGGCTCCCCCCGAGGATCATCGCGAGGCCGGCCGACACCCCCATGTACCCGAGCACGCGCACCGGCCCGCGGTAGAGCGGCGGTGCGTCGACCGCGGCCCGCACGCGCGCCGTCCCCTCGGCGGGCGTCAGGTCGCCGCGCTCGGCGAGCTCGGCGACCTCGAGCACGTCCTGGACCTGGTGCAGGCGCAGCTGGCGCACCCCGGTGGACGACGCCGCCGTCTGGGGGTGGACCTCGCCCGGCACGGACACGAGCAGCGCGGTGGGCAGGGCGACGATCTCGACGTCGGGCGCGCCGTTGACCGCGGCGACGCGTTCGAGGGTCTCGGTGACCTGCGCGACGGGGACGCTCGAGTCGATCAGCGCCTCGCCCAGCACCATGAGGAACCGCACGGTCTCCGCTCGCCGGCCCGCGTCGCCGGCCACGGCGTGCACGGCCGGGGGGACCGTGGCGAGGGTGCCCGCCGGCAGGGCGCCGGCCGGGACCGCGTCCGCCGGCGAGCCGTCCGCTGGCGAGCCGTCCGCTGGCGGGCCGTTCGACGGCGAGCCGCCCGCCGGCAGCC
>NZ_JBFTER010000180.1:0-4070 GCF_047229345.1 Cellulomonas jepli
CCCCCTACCCCCCCCACCCCGCCACACCCCATCACGGGGACGGTCTCGTGGGCTCGGAGATGTGTATACGAGACCGCCGCGGCGGCGAGCGCGCGCGAGACGACGTGACGCAGGTCCCGGGCCTCGCCGGGGCGGCCGGTCGGGGCCGGGACGTCCGCGGCGAAGCGGACCGCCGAGCCGAACAGCCCGACCTGCTCGGTCGTCTGGTTGGCACCCGTCCCCCGCAGCTCGTGCGGACGGTCGGCGGTCACGAGCACGAGCGGCAGCCCGGCGTGCGCGGCCTCGAGCGCCGCCGGGTGCAGGTTCGCCGCCGCGGTCCCCGACGTCGTGACGACCGCGACCGGGCGCACGTCGCCCTGCGCGACCGCGGCCTTCGCGAGGCCGAGCGCGAGGAACGCCGCGGTGCGCTCGTCGATCCGCACGTGCAGCCGCAGCGCGGGCGCCCCCGCCGGGCGCTCGCCGTCGGGCAGGGCCGCGTCGGCCAGCGCGTACGCGAGCGGCGCGCTGCGGGAGCCGGGGCTCAGCACGACGTCGCGCACGCCGAGCGCCGCGAGGGACTGCAGGAGCACGCGCGCCGACGCGGTCGCCGGGTGCGCGCTCGGGGTCGTCACCGTCCCACCGTAGACCGGGCCTCGACCTCCGCGAGGCGGGTCGACCAGCGCGCACGCACGTCCTCGGGCGCGCGGACCGCGTCGAGCGCGACCGGGTCGACGTCGACCCGGCGGACCTCGAGCTGCCCGTCCACGGGCAGCAGCGGCTGGGTCGTGACGTCCCCCGTCAGCAGCTGCGCGGTCGCGAGCCCGCACGCGTACGGCAGGTGCGGCAGGGCCGCGGCGAGCGCGAGCCCCGCGGCGAGCCCGACCGAGCTCTCGAGCGCCGACGAGACGACGACCGGCAGCCCGGTCTCCTCCGCGAGCGCGAGGCACGCACGGACCCCGCCGAGCGGCTGGACCTTGAGCACCGCGATGTCGGCCGCCCGGGCGCGCACGACCGCCATCGGGTCCTCGGCACGGCGGATCGACTCGTCGGCCGCGACCGGCAGGTCGACCGCGCGGCGGACCGCGGCGAGCCCCTCGACGGTCGGCACCGGCTGCTCGGCGTACTCGAGCCCGCCGGCCGCGCGGTCGAGGACGCGCAGGCGCGCGACCGCGGTCTCGACGTCCCAGCCGCCGTTGGCGTCCACCCGGATGGCGCCGCCCGGCCCGAGCGCGTCGCGGACGGCCTCGAGGCGCTCGATCTCCTGCGCGAGGGTCTGGCCGCGCTCGGCGACCTTGACCTTCGCGGTCCGGCACCCGCCCGACGACGCGACGATCCGGTGCGCGGCCGGCCCGTCGACCGCGGGCACGGTGACGTTGACCGGGACGTGCGTGCGCACCGGGTCCGGCCAGCCCTCGTCGGCGGCCTCCCGCGCGGCGTGCAGCCACGCGGCCGACTCCTCGGCGTCGTAGTCCCAGAACGGGCTGAACTCGCCCCACCCGGCCACGCCGCGCAGCAGCACGCCGTCGCGCACGTCGAGGCCACGGAAGCGCGTGCGCAGCGGCACGGAGTACACGTCGAGGGTCACGGACCCAGGCTATGCGGGACCTACCCTGGTCCGGTGAGCGAGCTCCCCGCGCAGGTGTCCGAGACGTTCGACCCGACCCGCTGGCGCACCGTCGCCGGGTTCGAGGACCTCACGGACCTCACCTACCACCGCGGGGTCGAGCGCCCCGCGCCCGGCGCCGGTGCCGACGTCGTCGAGCGGGACCTCCCGGTGGTGCGCGTCGCGTTCGACCGGCCCGAGGTGCGCAACGCGTTCCGCCCGCACACCGTCGACGAGCTCTACCGCGTCCTCGACCACGCCCGGATGTCCTCGGACGTCGGCACGGTCCTGCTCACGGGCAACGGCCCGAGCCCGAAGGACGGCGGCTGGGCGTTCTGCTCGGGCGGGGACCAGCGGATCCGCGGGCGCGACGGCTACCGGTACACGGGCGACCCCGACGCGCAGACTGCCGACGCGATCGACCCGGCGCGCGCCGGGCGCCTGCACATCCTCGAGGTCCAGCGCCTCATCCGGACGATGCCCAAGGTCGTCGTGGCGGTCGTCGGCGGCTGGGCGGCCGGCGGTGGGCACTCGCTGCACGTCGTCGCCGACCTGACGATCGCCTCCCGCGAGCACGCCCGGTTCATGCAGACCGACGCGAACGTCGGGTCGTTCGACGGCGGCTACGGCTCGGCGCTGCTCGCGCGCCAGGTCGGCCAGAAGCGGGCCCGGGAGATCTTCTTCCTGGCACGCGAGTACTCGGCGCAGGAGGCGTACGACTGGGGGTCGGTGAACGACGTCGTCGACCACGCCCGGCTCGAGGACGCGGCGCTCGAGTACGCGCGCATCGTGGCCACCAAGTCGCCGCAGGCGATCCGCATGCTCAAGTTCGCGTTCAACCTCGCGGACGACGGGCTCGCGGGGCAGCAGGTCTTCGCGGGCGAGGCGACGCGGCTCGCGTACATGACGGACGAGGCGGTCGAGGGGCGCGACGCGTTCCTGCAGCGCCGCGACCCGGACTGGTCGGGGTTCGGGTACGCCTACTGACGGACCGCGTGCGCTCGTGACGGGCCGGTGGCCCTCGCGCGCCCGGCGCGGGGCGGTCTCGGTCGGCGGCAGGTCGGCCGTCGGTCGGCCGCCGGCCGCCGGCCGTCGGTCGTCGGTCGTCGGTCGGCCGCCGGCCGGGTGAGCGGTCGGCGTGCAGCAGCGCCGGGTCAGCTCCCGGAGAACGCCCAGACGGCGACCTGGACGACCTGCGCGACGGCGTAGGAGGCGCCGACGAGCAGCGCGGACAGGATGGTGACGGACGCGAGGACGGCGCCGAGGGAGTGCACGCGGTCGGCGCGCTCCTCGGCGCTCTCGGACGTGATCGTGGTCATGGCACCAGCGTGCGGCCGGGCCGGCGGGCGTCGCATCGGCCCACGGGACGGAGGTCACCGCCCACGGTCCACCGCGGGGTGCACAACCCCTCCACCCCGGTCATCCCGCGGGCTGAGGCCGTCCGGGTGACGGCCCGCCCGGGTGGGCGGCGGGGCGCTCAGCCGACCGTGAGGCTCCCGGACCCGGCGGGCACGAGCTCGACCCAGGTCGTGCCGGGCGCCAGGAGCGCGGGCGAACCGTCGGCCAGGAACAGGCGCAGCGGCTGGTCGTCGGCGTCCTTCTGCCAGCGCGCCTGGACGACCTTGCCGCCCGAGGCGACGGTGGCGTCCCCCGAGCCGACGAGCGTGTAGGTGGGGACCGCGGCGCCGCCCTGCGCGCCGAACTCCGTCGCGGGGTGGTCGGCGGTGATCGCCACGACGTTCGTCGCCGCGAGCCGCGCACCGCTCGCCGCGACCGCGGGCGTGGTGCCCTCGGAGCGCAGCCACGACGTGCCGTCCCAGGTCCAGGACGGGCTCGACGCCGCGGAGAGCCGGAACGACAGCGTGCTCGCGGGTGTCCCGGCGACGACGGCGGCCGCGCGGTCGAGCGAGCGCGCGTGCTCGAACTGCTCGGCGGGCGGCGCCTGATGGTCGGCGTCGGCCAGCCCCCAGAAGGTCTCCGGGCTGCCGTACACGTTGTGCGGCGCCGTCCGGCCCCGGACCCGGTACATGCCCTCGACGCCGGCGTCGTGGCTCAGCGCCTGCACGCCGCTGGCGTCGACGAGGTCGAGGATGCCGGGCTGCCCGCCGGAGAACGCGAGGAGGCCGTGCAGCGGCGCGGTCACGGGCGGGTCCATGGGCCGGACGGAGCGGATCGGGCCGACCTCGCCGGGGACCTGCGAGTGGAACACGGCGATGAGCCGCGAGACGTCGAACTCGACGATCGTCTCCCAGACCACGTCGGCCTGCTCGAGCCCGCTCTGCGGCCGCGCGACCGCGGTGTTCTCGACCTTCACCGCGAGGGCCGGCCGCGCGGCGGGCTCGCCCGGCAGCCCGGTCAGCGGCCACGTCGGCGGCACGACCGGAGCCGGCGCAGCGCCCTTCGCGGGTGCGATCGTCGGGCTGACCGTCACGGTCTCGGGCGTGGGGGCCACCGCCTCGGGCGCGCCGCACGCCGCGAGCGCGAGCAC
>NZ_JBFTER010000181.1:0-3954 GCF_047229345.1 Cellulomonas jepli
CCGCCGACGTGGCCTCGCTCGCGGCGGTCGCCGAGGGCGCGCTGCTCGGCGCCTACTCCTACACGCGCTACCGCGCGGCCGACGCCGCCGCGAAGTCGGCCCCGGTCGGGACGCTGCAGGTCGTGACGCCGCTCGTGCGCGACCGCGAGGCGAAGGCCGCGCTGAGCCGCGCCGAGGTCGTCGCCGACGCCGTGCACGGCGTGCGCGACCTCGTGAACACCGCCCCGAACGACCTGTTCCCCGCGGCGTTCGCCGACCTCGCGAAGGCCGCCGCGAAGGACGTCGGGGCGCGCGCCCTCAAGGTCACCGTGCTCGACGAGAAGGCCCTCGCGGCCGGGGGCTACGGCGGCCTGCTCGGCGTCGGCCTCGGCTCGGTGCGGGGCCCGCGCCTCGTGAAGGTCGCGTACACCCCGTCGAAGCCGGCCGCGAAGGTCGCGCTCGTCGGCAAGGGCATCACGTTCGACTCGGGCGGCATCTCGATCAAGCCCGCGGCCGGCATGGAGGCGATGAAGTCCGACATGGCCGGCGCCGCAGCGGTGCTGCACACGGTCCTCGCGGCTGCGCGCCTCGAGCTGCCCGTCGCCGTCACGGGCTGGCTCTGCCTCGCCGAGAACATGCCGTCCGGCACCGCGCAGCGCCCGTCCGACGTGATCACGATCCGCGGCGGCAAGACCGTCGAGGTCCTCAACACCGACGCCGAGGGCCGGCTCGTGCTCGCCGACGGGCTCGTCGCGGCGACCGAGGAGAAGCCCGACGTGGTCCTCGACATCGCGACGCTCACGGGCGCGCAGCTGATCGCGCTCGGCAACCGCGTCTCCGCCGTCATGGGCACCGACGCGGTGCGCGGCGAGGTCGCCACCGCCGCCGAGGGCTCGGGCGAGCTGTTCTGGCCCATGCCGCTCCCGGCCGACCTCCGTGCCGGGCTCAAGTCGAAGGTGGCCGACCTCGCGAACATCGGGGACCGCTTCGGCGGGATGCTCACCGCCGGGATCTTCCTGCAGGAGTTCACCGGCGGGACGCCGTGGGCGCACCTCGACATCGCCGGGCCGGCGTTCAACGAGAAGGCCGCCCACGGGTACACGCCCGTCGGGGGCACCGGGGTCGGCGTGCGCACGATGCTCGCGTTCCTCGAGCAGCGGGGCCACGCCGTCCGCTGAGCCGCGGGCCGCACGTGCGGGGCGCGCGGGGCCGGGTCAGTGCAGCCCGGCCTCGCGCGCGTTCTCGCGGCGTCGCTCGATGCGCTGCCGGGAGTTCCAGTCGCGCATCCGCTGCGGGTAGCCCGTGCGCTGCACGTCGTACACCGGGATGCCCAGACCACGCGCGAGCTCGTGCGCGGCGCGCGCGTCCGGCACACGCCGGCGCGTCCACTCGCCCGTCGTCGCGATGAGCATGAGCGTCGTCTGGGTCACGTTCGTCTGCGGCTCGACGTAGGCCTCGACCCCCACGCGGGTGTCGATGAACTCCCGGAAGTGCGCGACCGTGGCCTGCTGCGCGGCGCGCCCGGTGGGTGCGGCCTCCGCACTCTCCGGTGAGCGGCGACGGCGGCGTGAGAACAGGCCCATCCGTGGAGGGTAGCGGCCGGACCTGGACGTCGGCCGGGAGCCGCGTGAACGTTCCGTGCGGGTCGCTCCACCGACGACCAGGCGAGTCATGGGATGACTGTTCCGAGCGTCACACCGCGTCGTGGCTGGTCCGGTTCGTTCGGCGGGCCCTACGGTGACAAGATGGTCGGCGAGCACCCAGCCCACCACACGCCTGCACAGAATTGCGCTGAGGAGTTGCACGTGGCCGACACGACCGGTTCCGCTTTCGACATCGTCGTCCTGGGCGGAGGGAGTGGTGGCTACGCGGCTGCGCTCCGCGGCGCCCAGCTCGGCCTCAACGTGGCTCTCGTCGAGGAGAGCAAGCTCGGCGGCACCTGCCTCCACTGGGGCTGCATCCCGACCAAGGCGTTCCTGCACGCCGCGCAGCTGGCCGACGACGCCCGGGAAGGTGCGCACTTCGGTGTGCACACCGAGCTCAAGAGCATCGACATGGCCGGCGTCCAGCAGTACAAGGACTCGGTCATCGGCCGCCTGTACAAGGGCCTCCAGGGCCTGATCAAGTCGCGCAAGATCACGGTGATCGAGGGCCACGGGCGCCTCGTCGCCAAGGACACCGTCGAGGTCGACGGCCAGCGGTACACCGGCAAGCACGTCGTCGTCGCGACCGGCTCCTACGCGCGCTCCCTCCCCGGTCTCGAGATCGGGGGCCGCATCCTCACGTCGACCGAGGCGCTCGACCTCACGGAGGTCCCGAAGTCGGTCATCGTGCTCGGCGGCGGCGTCATCGGCTCCGAGTTCGCGAGCGTCTGGAAGTCCTTCGGCGCGGACGTCACCATCATCGAGGCGCTCCCCCACCTCGTCGCGAACGAGGACGAGTCGCTCTCGAAGGCGTTCGAGCGCGCGTTCCGCAAGCGCGGGATCAAGTTCAACCTGGGCGTGCGGTTCGCCGGCGTCACGCAGGACGAGAACGGCGTGCACGTCTCGCTCGAGGACGGCAAGACGTTCGACGCCGAGTACCTGCTCGTCGCCGTCGGCCGCGGTCCGCGCACCGCCGACCTCGGCTACGAGGAGCAGGGCCTCACGCTCGACCGCGGCTTCGTCATCACGAACGAGCGCCTGCACACCGGCGTCGGCAACGTCTACGCGGTCGGCGACATCGTCCCCGGCCTGCAGCTCGCGCACCGCGGCTTCGCGCAGGGCATCTTCGTCGCCGAGGAGATCGCCGGCCTCAACCCGCAGCCGATCGTCGAGTCCGGCATCCCGCGCGTCACCTACTCCGAGCCCGAGGTCGCCTCGGTCGGCCTCACCGAGGCCAAGGCCAAGGAGGTCCACGGGGCCGACGCGGTCGAGGTCCTCGAGTACAACCTCGGCGGCAACGGCAAGAGCCAGATCCTCGGCACCGCCGGCTTCGTCAAGCTCGTCCGCCAGAAGGACGGTCCGGTCATCGGCGTCCACATGATCGGCGCGCGCGTCGGCGAGCTCATCGGGGAGGGCCAGCTCATCGTGAACTGGGAGGCCTACCCGGAGGACGTCGCGGCGCTCGTGCACGCCCACCCCACGCAGAACGAGGCCCTCGGGGAGGCGCACCTCGCGCTCGCCGGCAAGCCGCTGCACGCCCACAACTGACCCC
This sequence comes from Cellulomonas jepli, assembly GCF_047229345.1. NCBI lineage: Bacteria > Bacillati > Actinomycetota > Actinomycetes > Micrococcales > Cellulomonadaceae > Cellulomonas > Cellulomonas jepli. Next base: position 3,175 of record NZ_JBFTER010000181.1, read on the forward strand.
ACGATCGAAGGAGAACGAGCGGTCATGTCCGACAACGTGCAGCTCCCCGCCCTCGGCGAGTCCGTCACCGAAGGAACCGTCACCCGCTGGCTCAAGCAGGTCGGCGAGACCGTCGAGGTCGACGAGCCGCTGCTCGAGATCTCGACCGACAAGGTCGACACCGAGATCCCGTCGCCGTTCGCCGGCGTGCTCGAGCAGATCCTCGTCCAGGAGGACGAGACCGTCGAGGTCGGCGCGAACCTCGCCGTGATCGGCTCCGGCGAGGGCGGCGGGTCCGCCCCTGCCGAGCCGGCAGCCGAGCAGCCCGCCGCTGAGGCGCCCGCCCCGCAGGAGCAGGCGCCCGTCGCCGAGCAGCCTGCCGCTCCCGAGCAGCCCGCCGCCGAGGCGCCGGCCGCACCGGCCGAGCAGCCGGCCGCGTCGTCCGCCCCGTCGGGCGGCGGCGAGAACGTCACCCTCCCGGCGCTCGGCGAGTCCGTGACCGAGGGCACCGTGACGCGGTGGCTCAAGGCCGTGGGCGACGAGGTCGCGGTGGACGAGCCGCTGCTCGAGATCTCCACCGACAAGGTCGACACCGAGATCCCCTCGCCGCTCGCCGGCACGCTCCAGGAGATCCGCGTCCAGGAGGACGAGACCGTCGAGGTCGGCGCCGTCCTGGCCGTGATCGGCTCGGGTGCCGCGGCCCCCGCCGAGGCACCGGCGCAGCCCGCCGAGGCCCCCGCCGCGCAGGAGCAGCCGTCGGCCCCGGCCACGGAGGCGTCGCCGCAGGTCGCGGCCCCGGAC
>NZ_JBFTER010000182.1:0-3788 GCF_047229345.1 Cellulomonas jepli
CCGCCAGCCCGGCGCGCGGCGTCGGCGGCCTGCGCCAGCCGGTCGTCAGCGTCTCCGCGAGCCGGCTCACCGCCCCGCCCCCACGCCCGGGCTCCGGTGGGACTGCCGCGCGAGCTGCCCCAGGTCGACCCACGGGTCGCCGGTCGCCCACGCCACGAGCTCGACGCCCGCGGCGGTCAGCGCGGCGAGCCGGTCGGCCCGTTCGATGCGCACGAGGCGCAGCGCGACGCGCTCCTGGTCGCTGAGCGTCGTCTCCCGCACGCGGGGCAGCACGTCGATCGCGACGACCCGGTGACCGGACCGCCGCCACGACGCGGCGGCCAGCGCGGCGTCGTCGTCGAGGAAGGTGGAGAAGACCACGACGAGCGCGCCCGACGGGAGCTGCGGCGGCCGCACGCGGGTCCGCGCCTCCCCCTCGGGCCGCGTGAGCGCGAGGCTGTGCACGATGCGCGCGAGCTGGCGCCGACCCCCGCCGGGCGCGACGGGCCGTCGCCGCGCACCCAGGTCGTCGAGACCCACGCGGTCGCCCACGGCGACGAGCTGCTGCGCGACGGACGCGGCCGCCTCGCGTGCGAGGTCGAGCGACGTGGCGTCCTCGGGCCGCACCGGGCGCAGGCCGCCCCACGTCGCCGGGTCGGGCCCGACGTCGTCGCGCGAGTCGACCACGAGCACCACGACGGCGTCCGCGAGCGCGTAGGAGCGCCGGACGTAGAGCTCCGACAGGTCGGGCGCGCGCCGGGCGGTGACGCGCCAGTCGATGCGCCGCAGCCGGTCGCCCGCGGAGAACGGGTGCACGTCGCGGAGCCCGCCGCCGTCGCCGGGGCGCCGGGACTCGTGCGCCCCCGTGAGCCCGCGCAGGCGCCACGGCAGCGGCAGCGCCCCGAGCGGCCGGGTCGCGGGCAGGACCATCACGCTGTGCGGCTCGGTGCGCACGGGCTCGGCGATCGTCGCGAGGCCGACCCCGAGCGCCTGGACGTCGGCGTGCACGAGGTCCTGCGGTCCGGTCCGCACGGTCCGCACCGCGACCGGGAGCTCGCGGGACCCGGTCACGCGGACCAGCACCTCGACGGTCCCCGACCCCGGGCGCCGCACGCGCAGCAGCGCCGCGTCGGTCCCGGGCGGCCCCTCGACCCGCAGCACCGAGCGCAGCTCACCGCCGGGCTGCGCCCCGTCGGCCGGCCGCACGTGCGCCCGCACCGGACCGGCGGGTCGCCGTGCGAGGTCCCACGCCGCACCGACGAGCGGGGCCGCGACGAGCAGCGCGACGTCGGGCCGGCCACCGAGCGCACCGACGAGCAGCAGGAGCAGCCCGGCGGTCAGGCCGATCGCGCACGCGCTCGTGCGGGGCCAGGGGTCGACGCCGGGCGGCTCGGCGGCGCGCACGCCCGACAGAGGCGGCTCGCTCACGCGGTCCCCACGCCCGCGCGCACCGCCCCCGCGCGCGCCGTCGTCGGGCCCGCGACGCGGTCGAGCACGCCGCGCACGACGTCCTGCGGCTGCACCCCGGCGGCCCACGTCTGCGGCGTGAGGGTCAGCCGGTGCGCGAGCGCCGGCACCGCGACCGCCTTGACGTCCTCGGGCGCGACGAAGTCCCGGCCGGACAGCACCGCGAGCGCGCGCGCGACGAGCAGCAGCGCCTGCGACCCGCGCGGCGACGCCCCGACCTCGACCGACGGGTGCTCGCGCGTCGCCGCGCCGAGGTCGACGCAGTACCGCACGACGTCGGGGTCGACCGTGACGGCCTCGACGCCGGCCTGCATCGCGAGCAGCGTCGGGGCGTCGACGACCGTGCGGACCGGCGCGGCCTCGTGGCGCCGGTCGAGCCGGCGCAGCAGGACGTCGGTCTCCGCGTCGCGCCCGGGGTAGCCGACGGCAAGGCGCACCATGAACCGGTCGAGCTGCGCCTCGGGCAGCGGGTACGTGCCCTCGTACTCGACCGGGTTGGACGTCGCCATGACGTGGAACGGCTCGGGCAGCCGGTGCGTCTCGCCGTCCACGGTGACCTGGCGCTCGGCCATCGCCTCGAGCAGGGCCGACTGGGTCTTGGGCGCCGTCCGGTTGATCTCGTCGGCGAGCAGCAGCCCGGTGAACACGGGGCCCGGCCGGAACGCGAACGACGCCGTCGCGGGGTCGAAGACGCTCGACCCGGTGATGTCCGACGGCAGCAGGTCCGGCGTGCACTGCACGCGCCGGAAGTCGAGGCCGAGCGCGCTCGCGAGGCTGCGTGCCGCGAGGGTCTTGCCGAGACCCGGGACGTCCTCGAACAGCACGTGACCGCCCGCGAGCACGGCCGCGAGCGCGGTGCGCAGCGCGTCCTGCATGCCGACGACGACGGTCCCGACCTCGGCGAGCACGGCGTCGCTGCGCTCGGCGACCTCGGCGACGGGAAGCGGGGCGGGCGTGGTCATGGGTCCTCCGGGGTCGGGGGCGGTCAGGGGCGGGTGGACGTCGGTGCGACGAGGGACTCGAGCCGGGCGACCGTGTGCTCGACGTCCGCGAACCGGGGCATCCGCCCGCCGGTCGGGTGCAGCGTCCGCCACGCGCGCGGCCCGAGCACCTCGGCGGCACGCGCGGCGTCCGCGGGGTCGTCGAGCCGGAGCCCGACGCGCGCGAGCCGGCTCGTCGCCGTCCGGCGCAGGCGCTGCACGACGCGCTCGCCTACCCGGCCGCCGCGTCCGCGCATGGTCCACGAGAGGTGCGCGAGCTCGGTGCGGGCACCGTGCCCGTCCGGGAGGGGCTCGCGCGACCAGCGCTCGTCGGGCCGCGGGTCGAACGTCGCACCGACGAGCACGAGCCCGGCGACGCCCAGCCCGGTGAGCACCGCGTGGACGGCGTGCATCCCGACGAGCCACCCGATCCCGCCGGCGACGGCCCCGGCGACGAGCGCACCCACCGCCGTGCGGCGGACGCCCTCCGCGGCGGCCCGGCGGTGCACGGCGCGGGCGGCACGGCCGGCCCGGTCGTCGCCGAGCAGCCCGGCGTGGACGTCGCTCATGCCGTCGCCCCGGGGTCGCGCCCGGTCGCCGCGCCCGCCCGGTCCGCGTCGTGCTCGTGTCCGCGCCGCACGCCGTCCGCGAGACCGTCGGCGAGCACGTCGAGGCAGCGCCGCGCCGTCGCGACGTCCGCCGCGGTCACCGGGTGCGCGCTGAACCGGGCGGCGAGGTAGAGGTCGAGCAGCGTGCGGGTCGCCGCCGGGTCGGCCCGCGTCGCGTCGAGCACCTGGACGGTGAGCTCGGTCGCGGTCGTCGAGCGCTCCCGCACGATCCCGGTCGCGGCGGCGGCGTGCTCGAGCGCGACCCAGGCGGCGACGACCGCGTCCCCCGGCGGCACGTCCTCGTCGAGCCGCCGGCCGGCGGCAGCCACGCCCTCCCGGAGCTGCGGCACGGTCAGCCCCTCGACGAGGTCCACCGCGCCGGTGGTCGGCGAGCCACCCTCGGTCACCGCCCCGCGCCGCGCGAGGGCCGCGAGCGCCTTTCGCACGAGCAGCGCGAGCACGACGAGCACCGCGAGCACCCCGACGCCGGCGACGACCCACCCGGTGGCCGTCACGAGGCCGGACGGGAGCGCGCCGGGCTCGAGGTCCACGGGGGGCGGCGTCGGGAGCGAGCGGCTGCGGGGCAGGTCCTGGGGCGGGAACAGCTCCCACGCCGTGGGCCGTCCGGTCACCCTCCAGGGCCCGGCGGCGGCCGCGGCGAGCACCACCCCGACGACGAGCACGGCGACGGGGGCGACCCGGCGTGCGACGTGGCTGGTGAGCGGCGCGCGGCCCTCGGCGCCCTGCCCGGCGG
>NZ_JBFTER010000183.1:0-3482 GCF_047229345.1 Cellulomonas jepli
GCCCGACCGGCCGCGGCGTGCGGCAGCCGGCCGCGTCAGTGCGCCTGGCGGGCCTCCCACGCGCTCGCGACCATGTCGGTCAGCGAGTGGCGCATCTCCCAGTCGAGGTCCCGCGCGGCGAGCTCGCCCGAGGCGACGATGCGCGCCGGGTCGCCGGGGCGGCGCGGCGCGCGCTCGGGCTCGAACGCGATGCCGGTGACCTGGGCCATCGCGGTCATGATCTCGGCGACCGAGACCCCGTCGCCGCTGCCGAGGTTGTAGACGCGCTCGAGCTCGCGGCCGTCCGCGAGCGCCTGCGCGGCGGCGACGTGCGACGTCGCGAGGTCGGCGACGTGGATGTAGTCGCGCACGCAGGTGCCGTCGGGCGTCGGGTAGTCCGTCCCGTTGATGCGGGGGGTCCGGCCGGCGACGAGCGCGTCGAGCACGAGCGGGAAGAGGTTGTGCGGGCTCGTGTCGTAGAGGTCGGGGGTCGCGGAGCCGACGACGTTGAAGTAGCGCAGCGACGTGTGCCGCAGGCCGGTCGCGCGGCCCTGGTCGCGCAGCAGCCACTCGCCGATGAGCTTCGACTCGCCGTAGGGCGACTCGGGGGACGTCGGCGTCGCCTCCGTGACGAGGTCGGTGTCCGGCGTCCCGTAGACGGCGGCGCTCGAGGAGAAGACGATCTTCTCGACGCCCTGCGACGCCATCGCGGTCAGGAGGTGGGCTGTGCCGGTGACGTTCTGCGCGTACGTGTGCAGCGGCCGGTCGACGGAGATGCCCGCGTACTTGAAGCCCGCGAGGTGGACGACGCCGACGACGCCGTGCACCGCGAGGGCGTCGGCCACGAGGTCGGTGTCGAGGATCGAGCCGAGCACGAGGGGCACGTCGTCGGGCACGAACTCCGCGTGGCCGCTCGACAGGTCGTCCAGGACGACGGCCGCGAGGCCCGCCTCCCGGAAGGCGCGGACGACGTGCGAACCGATGTAGCCGGCGCCGCCGGTCACGAGCCAGGTCATGCTCCCGACCCTACCGACCGGCCGGGGAGCGCGCGTACCCACGTCGCCCCGCCCGGGTGGCGGGCACCAAGATGCTCAGTACGCTGAGCATCTTCCCGAGAGAGGGGGCTCGCGTGGGCGAGACCGGCATCGACTCGCACGTGCACGCGCGCGAGTCGTTCCGTGACGTGCACCCGCCGGCGGCGCCCCCCACGAGCCCGGGGCACGACGACGACCGCACGCAGCCGCACCTGCGGGTCGTCACGGCGCCCGCCGACGACGCCGCGCTGCGCGCGCAGGTCGACGCCGGGCTCGACGCGACCCGCGAGGCGCTGCGCCGCTACCTCACGGACCGCCGCGACCAGGCCGGGCACGTCGCGCACGAGTACCTCGTGCTCTGGGAGACCGTCGCCTCGCAGGTCGGCGGCAAGCTGCTGCGCCCCCGGCTGACCGTCGCCGCGTACCTCGGTCTCGGCGGGACCGACCTCGACGCCGTCGCACCGGTCGCCGCCGCCCAGGAGCTGCTGCACACCGCGATGCTCGTGCACGACGACGTGCTCGACGGCGACGAGGTCCGCCGCGGCGTCCCGAACGTCGCCGGCACGTACCGCGCGCGCCTGCACGAGCGCGGTGTCGTCGGGCGCGCCGCCGACCACCAGGTGCTCGGGTCCGCGCTCCTGGGCGGCGACCTCGCGCTCTCGGGCGCCTTCGACCTCGTCGCGACCGCCCCCGTGGGTGCCGAGGTGCGCGTCCAGGTCATGCGGCTGCTCGCCACGACGCTCGCCACGACGGTCGCGGGCGAGCTGCTCGACGTCGGCGGCGAGCTGCTCGCGCCGTCGGACGTCGACCCGCTGCTCGTCGCGGAGCTCAAGACCGCCGCCTACACGTGCTGCGCCCCGCTCCAGGCCGGTGCGCTGCTCGCGCACGCCCCCGCCACGACGCACGCGACGCTCGACCGGGTCGGCACCGCGCTCGGCATCGCGTTCCAGCTCGCGGACGACGACCTCGGGGTGTTCGGCGACCCCGCCGTGACGGGCAAGTCGGTGCACTCCGACCTGCGCGCCGGCACCCGCACCGAGCTGCTGCGGTACGCGTACCTGCTCGCGGACGACGCGGGACGCGCGGTCCTCGACCGCCACGTCGGCGACCCGGAGCTCGACGACGCGGGCGCGGCGCACGTGCGCGACGTCATGGTCGGCTGCGGTGCACGCGACCACGTGCTCGCGCTCGCGTCCGGGGCAGCACGGTCCGCGCGGGAGACCGCCACCCGGCACCTGCCGCCGGTGCTCGCCGGTTACCTTGGGGGCATCGTCGACGAGCTGGCCGAGCGGGGGAAGTGATGCACGCAGCACCCACCGCCGACGAGCGCGCCCACCGCCTGTACGACGCGACCGCGCAGCGGGCCAGCCGGGCGGTGCTCGCGGGGTACTCCACGTCCTTCGGGCTCGGCGCGCGGCTGCTCGGCGAGCGTGCCCGGCGGGACATCGAGGCGGTCTACGCGCTCGTGCGGATCGCCGACGAGATCGTCGACACGCACCGCGGCCCGGACGCGGGCGAGCTGCTCGACGAGCTCGAGGCGCAGACCGCGCGGGCCCTGGTGACCGGGTACTCGACGAACCTCGTGGTGCACGCGTTCGCGCGGACGGCGCGGCGCACCGGCATCGGCGCGCGCGAGCTGGACCCGTTCTTCGGGTCGATGCGCACGGACCTGAGCGTGCACGTGCACGACCGGGCGAGCTACGAGCGCTACGTGCACGGCTCCGCGGAGGTCGTCGGGCTGATGTGCCTGGCGGTCTTCCTCAACGCGGAGCGTCTCCCCGGGGACCCGGTGCGCCGGGCCGACGCCGACACGGAGGCGGGGGCGCAGGCGCTCGGCGCCGCGTTCCAGAAGATCAACTTCCTGCGCGACCTGGGCGACGACTCGGCGGGACTCGGCCGCAGCTACTTCCCGGGCGTCGAGCCGGGCCGGCTGACGCAGGCACAGCTCGACACGATCCTCGCCGAGATCGGCGCCGACGTGCGCCGGGCGCGCGAGTCGCTGCCGGGCCTCCCGCGGCGCGCGCGGTGCGCGGTCGCCGCGACCCTCGGGCTCTACGAGCGGCTCCTCGACCAGCTCGCGCACACCCCGCCGGCGGAGGTGCTCGAGCGCCGCGTGCGGGTCACGACCCCGCGCAAGCTCGCGGTCGTCGCGCACGCGGTCGCGACCGAGCTCCGCGGGACCGCATGACGGAGCGCGCGGGGCGCGGGTGCACGGACGAGCAGGCCGACGAGCGGAGCGGGACGGTGCAGGCGTGAGCGGTGCGGTGGTGGGCGGTCCAGGCGTGAGCGGGACGGGTGCGGGCGTGACCGGTCCGGGGGTGACCCGGGTGTCCGCGACGGGCGGCTCCCCGGTGCCGCCGGCCCACGCGACGGCGGCCGGCACGGGGACGCGGGGGTCGCGGGGCTCGTGCTCGTCGCGGCGAGCACCGTGACGGTGTGGGTCCTGCTCAACCCGCACCTGCTCGTCGC
>NZ_JBFTER010000184.1:0-3476 GCF_047229345.1 Cellulomonas jepli
GCCGTCCGCAGCAGGCACGGCGGCGGCGGTGCGGGCGCGCTCGCGCCGGTGCTCGAGCGCCCCGACGACGGCGACGAGCGGCGCGAGGAGCGCGACGCGCGCGAGCTTGACGACGACGGCCACGGCGAGCGCCGCGGCGGAGACCCCCGAGGCCGCCGCGACCACCTGCGCGACCTCGTGCACCGAGGCGCCGATCCACACCCCGACCTGACGGTCGTCCAGCCCGAGCGGCGCCTGCGCCAGCGGCATCGCGACCAGCGCGAGCGACCCGAACACCGTGACCATCGCGACGGCCGTCGCGACGGCGGCGTCGGGCCGGTCCGGGTCCGTGGTGGTGCCGGTGACGGTGACGTCGGGCGTGCCGGTGGCGGCGCGGGTGGCTGTGCCGGGGATCGTGCGGGTGCCCGCCGGGCGGCTCGCGGGGACGGCGGCGCTCATCGCCGCGACGGCAGCCGCGCCGCAGATCGAGAAGCCCGTCGCGAGGAGGAGCGTCGTGCGACGGTCGACGCCCAGCCGGGCACCCGCCCACCGCGTCGCGGTGAACGTCGCGGCGACCGTGACGACCACCAGCACGACCTCGCCGGGGCGCAGCGCCCGGACCGCGGGCACCGAGAGCTGCAGGCCGAGCAGCACGACCCCGGCCCGCAGCGGGTGGCGCGCGGCCCACGCGACCCCCGGCCGGACGGCGTCCGGCAGCAGGCCCGCGTTGCGCGCCACGGCACCGACGACGATCGCGAGCAGCAGGGGGGACACCGTGGGCAGGGCGCCGGCCGCGAGGAGACAGGCCGCCGTCAGGGCGGCGACGGCGAGCAGCCCGGGGGCGAGGGTGCGCAGGCGGGCCGGGGCGGCCGGTGGGGCGGGGTGGGGTGTCGCGGGGCTCGTCCGCGGGACGCCCGCGCGTGCGGGGGCAGGTGCGGGCGTGCCCGCGGGCACGGGTGCGGGGTCAGGTGCGGGCGGGCGTGCGGGCACAGGTGCGGAAGCAGGTGCGAGCAGGGGTGCGGGTGTGGCGTTGCGTGCCGAGGCCTGGGCCGGACGACGGCCCGGGTGCGGTCCGGGAGGTGCGGGTACGAGCGTCACGTGACCACGGTGCCCGTGCGACGCGGCGGCCGGTAGGCCAGGTCGTGCATGGCCTCATAGCCTGGCGCTATGCCGTCGCCCGTGCGGATGCGGACGTCCACCGGCGGTGCCAGCGTGGATGCATGAGCGAGAACATCCCCGAGAGCTTCGACCCCCAGCAGCCCGACCTGCCGACGCTCGCCGTCGACCCGGACCCGCTGCCCGACTCCCACGAGGGCGAGCCGCCCATGACCGAGGACGACGAGCCGACCGCTGCCACCTGAGCCGCCGTCCGGCCGTGGGGCCGTACGGGTGACCGTGCGGCGGTGACTACGCGGGCAGGACGCCGCGGATGATGCTGTCGCCCGAGTGCGCCGGGTCGCCGTCGAACGGCTCCTCCGAGACGTCGACGACCGGGAACTCCGCGAGGTCGAGCCCCGCGGGGATCGAGAACCGGCCGTCGGCGCCCTCGAGCACGCCGAGGCTGACGAGCTTCGTCACGTCACGGTCGATGAGCCAGACCTCCCGGAACGCGCTGTCGTCCACGTCGCCGTCGAGCGTGACGACGAGGGTCCGGGTGCCGTCCGACGTCTGCTCGACGAACGCGTCCCCGCTCGCGGACCACCCGGGCAGGGGGTCGAGCGCGACCTCGGCGACCACGGCGGCAGCCTCGTCGGCCCGGACACGGTCCATCCACACGGCACCGCCGACGCCGCCGACCACCAGCCCGGCCGCGGCCGCAGCGGCGACCCAGGCCGTGCGCCGGCGCCGCAGCTCGACGACCGGCGCGAGGCCGTCGCCCGGGGAACCGCCGGGCGCCGGTGACGAGCCCGCGGGCGCAGGAGCGCCGGGCGCCTCCGACGAGCCGGGCACGGGGGAGTCAGGTGCAGTGGAGCCCGGGGCCGAGGCGTCGGGCGTCGGGGGCCCGGCCACGGGGGCGCTTGTGCGGCCGGTCGAGGTCACGGGGACGGCGTCGCCCGGGGCGAGCGCGGGGTCGAGCCCCAGCTCGTCGCGGATCCGGCCCCACACCGCCACGGGCGGTGCCACGAGCGTGTCGCCGGGCGCCGACGAGCGGCCGACCGCGACGACCTGGGACAGCGCGGCGACCTCGTCGGAGCACTGCGCGCAGGTGGCCAGGTGCTCGTGCTCGTCGTCCGCGAGCGGCTCGCCCAGCGACGCCAGCGCGAGGACCTCCGGGTCAACGTGCTCCACCTTCCACCACCTCCAACCTGTCCCGCAGGCGCAGCAGGCTGCGCCTGATGTGGCTCTTCACGGTCCCGAGCGGCAGGGCGAGCCGCCGGGAGATCTCGTCGTGCGTGAGGTCGTCGTAGAACGCGAGCGCGAGGATCGTGCGCTGCGGCTCGCCGAGACGGTTGAGCTCGTCGGTCACCGTGAGGCGCTCGGCGAGCTGCGCGGTCTCGGGCTCGGGCGCGGGCGGCGTGGTCGACGCGACGGCCAGGGCGTCGCGCTGGTCGCGGGCCCGGCGGGCGTGCACGTCGGCGATCGCGTGGCGCGTGATCCCGGTGAGCCAGGCGCGCAGCGGCGAGCGGCTCGCGTCGTACCCGGAGCGGCCGCGCCACGCGCTGACGAAGACCTGCTGGGTCACGTCCTCGGCGTCCGTCGCGTCCCGCAGCGAGCGCAGCGCGAGCGTGTGCACGAACGCGGACCAGCGCCGGTACGCCTCGGCGAGGGCGAGCTCGTCCCCGGCCGCGAACGCGCGTGCGACCGCGTCGTCGTCCCACTCAGGGGGTGTGCGCAGGTGCGAGACCGGCGAGGGCGTGGACAGCGGGGACCTCCTCCTCAGCGGCGCAGTGGTCGCGCGCCGTGCCGATGGCGCGCCCGCTAGCACGGACATCATGCACCGACCGGCTCCGCCGTGACGATGACGTTGTCCGTGTAGTGGCCCACGTCGCGCTGGAACACCCCGCCGCACGTGACGAGCACGAGGCGCGGCGGGCCGTCGCGCACGAAGACCTCGTCCCACACGGCCTCGACCTTCGGGACGCGGACGACGTCGACGACCGCGTACCGGACGGCGGTGCCGTCGTCCAGCGTCACGTCGACGACGTCGCCGGGCCGGACGTCACCGAGCTTCGCGAACGGCCCGACACCCGCGGACGCCACCGAGTCGACGTGCGCCGCGACGACCGCGGTGCCGGACGGGTCGCCGGGGGCCGAGCCGAACCGGTACCAGCCGGCGCGCTCAGCGAGCGGGGGGATCTCCATCTGCCCGTCCTCGGCGACGCCGACCGGGTCGACGGGGACCTGGATCGCGCGGTCGGGGATGACGAGGTCGACCGGGCGGCGGGTGTCCGCGGCGGGCTGCGCACCGAGGGTCGCGGGCTGGAGCGGGACGTCCGGCACCGGCTCCTGCGCCGCCGCGGTCGGGGTCGGGCTCGCGGTCGCGGCGGGCGTCGCGG
>NZ_JBFTER010000185.1:0-3449 GCF_047229345.1 Cellulomonas jepli
CTGGGCGGTCGGGCGGGTGCGGGCGGGGCGGCCGCGGGCTGGGCGGATGCGGGCCGGGTGGGCGCGGGCTGGGCGGGTGCGACGGGCTGAGCCGGCGCCGAGCGCGACGGCGGGCCGTCTGCGCTCACCGGTCCGGCGTCGCGTGCGGGCTCGGGGGCGGACGGCGTCCGGACGTCCGCAGGCGCGACGCCACGGTCCGGAGTCGCCGCGTCGGCCGCGCGTCCGGAGCCCGACGGGCCACCCGGCTCCGCTGCGTGCGCGAGGGCGGCCTCAGCGGTGGGGGCGTCGCGGTCGGGGCTCTCCCCGGGGTCCGCGGCGCGCTCGTCCGGGACCAGCGGCGCCGGGACCGCCGGCGCGGGCGGGGCGGGAAGCGTCGGTGCGACGGCCTCCGCGGCGGACGGTGTTGCCGGCGCCACCGGGGCGAGGGCCGGCGGCGTGAGAGCCGGGCCGGCGGCCACGTGACCCGGGGCGGCGGAGCCGGCACCCCCGGCCGGCAGCCCGCGCTCGAGCCGGTCGAGCCGCGCACCGAGGCCGGACAGCGAGTCGTCGACCGCCGGGAGCAGCAGGCGTGCGATCAGCAGCTCGAGGTGCAGGCGCGGCGACGTCGCCCCGGTCATCTCGCTCAGCGCCGCGTTCGCGAGGTCCGCGGAGCGGGAGAGCTCGGAGCCGCCGAGGTGCGCCGCCTGGGCGCGCATGCGGGCGAGCTGGTCCGCGGGGAGGTCGCGCAGCGCGGCACCGGCGGCCTCGCCCGACGCCGCGATGACGATGAGGTCGCGCAGACGCTCGAGGAGGTCCTCGACGAAGCGGCGGGGCTCGTGCCCGGTCGAGATCACGCGCTCGACGACACGGAACGCGCTCGCGCCGTCACGTGCGGCGATCGCGTCGACGAGGTCGTCGAGCAGCGACGCGTGCGTGTAGCCGAGCAGCGCGACGGCGCCCTCGTAGTCGATCCCGCCGGGTCCGGACCCGGCGACGAGCTGGTCGAGCACCGAGAGCGTGTCTCGCGCCGACCCGGCGCCCGCCCGCACGACGAGCGGGAGCACGCCCGCGCCGACCGTGACGCCCTCGGTCGCGCACAGCTGCTCGAGGTACGCCACGAGCACGTCGGGCGGGATGAGCCGGAACGGGTAGTGGTGGGTGCGCGAGCGGATCGTGCCGATGACCTTGTCCGGCTCCGTCGTCGCGAAGATGAACTTGATGTGCGGCGGGGGCTCCTCGACGATCTTCAGCAGCGCGTTGAAGCCCTGCGGGGAGACCATGTGGGCCTCGTCGAGGATGAAGATCTTGTACCGGTCGCGCGCCGGGGCGAACGTCGCGCGCTCGCGCAGGTCACGCGCGTCGTCGACGCCGCCGTGGCTCGCCGCGTCGATCTCGACGACGTCGAGGCTGCCGGGGCCGCCGCGGGCCAGCTCGACGCACGACTCGCACACGCCGCACGGGGTGTCCGTCGGGCCCTCGGCGCAGTTGAGGCAGCGCGCGAGGATGCGCGCGGACGTCGTCTTGCCGCACCCGCGCGGCCCCGAGAACAGGTAGGCGTGGTTCACCTGGCCGCTGCGCAGCGCCTGCCGGAGCGGGGCCGTGACGTGGTCCTGCCCGACGACCTCCGCGAACGTCTCGGGCCGGTAGCGGCGGTACAGCGCAGTCGTCACAGACGAACCTTAGACGCCGCCGCTGACAGCGGGGAGCGCCCGGGCGGCACCCGCAGGTCAGGCACTGGTCCGGCGGAGGCGACCCTCGTCGGCCACCGGCGGCGGGCCCCGACGCGACGCCGCTCCCGACAGTCGGGCCCCGGAGCCGGATCGAGGGTGTGCCCGGCAGGCTCAGGGCGCGGGCACCGGGAACGCCGACCGGACCGGGTCGCCCGCACCCGTCGTCGGGCCGCTCGTGGGGAGGCACCGCGTGCACCCGTCGAGGCCCGCGAGCGACACCCGGACCCCCACGAGGTGCTCGCGCGCCCGGACGTACTCGCGGGCGCCCGGGTAGTCGCCGTGCCCGTGCACGGGCGGGTACGCGGCGTGCTCCTCGTCGAGCAGGTAGTCGAGCGGGTCGCGGCACTCGACGTCGTGGTCCCCGAGGGCCGAGGCCAGGCTCGAGCCGATCGGGTCGGTGTCGCGCCACAGGTTGAGCCAGCGCCGGCCGAGAGCGCGGTCGAGCTCGCGGAGCTGCTCCGGGCCGCCGACGCGACGCCGCGCGGACCGACCGGCGCCTTCGGCGCCTTCGTCGGCCTCGGCGGCCTCGGCGGCCTCGGCGGCCTCGGCGGCGACGGTGCCCTCGTCGGCGGCGGCGGCGGCGGAGTCGTCGGAGTCGTCGGTGTCGTCGGTGGCCTCGCGTCGCGCCGTGGGGCGCACGAGCTCGGCGCCGCCGAAGTACTGCGGGAAGAGCGGCTGGTAGAGGCGCCCGAGCGGGCTGCCGTGCGTGAGGAGCGCGACGCGGGCGAGCGTGCCGTCGCCCCCGGAGCGTCCCTCCGCGTCGTCGAGCGCCGACAGCTGCGCGACGACCGCCGCCGCGAGGACCGACCCCTGCGAGTGTCCCGAGAGCAGGACTCGGGGCCACGGCGCCGGCTCGCGGGCCAGGAACCGGGTGCGCGCGACGATCTGCGGGACGGCGCGCTCGGTGTAGCTCGGCGGCGCGAACGGGTGCCCGCCGCGGGGCCAGAAGGACAGCACGTCCCACGCGACACCGGCCCGCCGGCGCACGACGGGCGAGCGCCAGCCCGCGACGACCAGCGCGACGACCCCCACGGCCAGCGCGGTCAGCGCCCACGAGCCCGCGGCGCTCAGCGCGCTGCCGACCATGACCGGCCAGGTGACCTCCTCGCCCGCGTCGGGCGCGACCAGGGCCTCGGGCACCGCGCCGGGCGCCGGCCGTCCCCGCATGAGGCTCGCGAGCGGCTCGATGCTCGACGTGAGCGCAGCGACGGCGATGAGCACGCCGAGGATGCTCGCGCACCCGAGCCCGTCGAGGATCCACCGGGCCTGCACGAGCCGCTGGAGCCGCCGCGCCCGCACGATGCGCCGGATCCGGAAGTCGTCGCGCCACTCCCGGTAGGCGGCCGGGCGCTCGGCGGGCGGGAGGGCGTGGTGGCGGACGAACGTCTCGACGACGCCGACGACGTCCCGCGCCGGGACCCGCGAGACGAGCAGGAACCCGGTGGCGCCCGCCAGCACCGCGAGCGCCACGACGACCGCGAACCCGCCCGACGCCCACGTCAGGAGCGCCGGGACCGCGAGCGCACCCTCGTCGGGGTCCGTCGGGGTGAGCAGCGCGCCGATCCGGAGGGTGACCCCGGCGGTGTAGACGTAGGCGAGCAGGACGCCGCTCGCCGCGACGACCCACGGCGCGAGCCCGAGGAACGCGGGCAGCTGGGACTCCGGTCGCGCTCTCGAGCCTGCGCGCGCTGCTCGGCCAGGCGGGCGTCACGACGGCCATCGTCGTGCGCGACGGCGACG
>NZ_JBFTER010000186.1:0-3377 GCF_047229345.1 Cellulomonas jepli
GCACACTGTTGAGTTCTCAAGGAGCAGACGCTCATCCATCCAGGCCCTTCGACCCATCCGGAGGCAACTTCTCAATCCTACCTGAGTTCTTCGCTCTCCCTGACCACCCTGTTCGGGGCGATCTGGGCCGGCCCGCTGGGCCGATCCGAGGAGAGAGACTAGCTCATCCCGAGCGCGTCTCGACCGGCGCCAGAAGCGCCTGAGGTCACTGCTCGGGGGTGGCCACCTCGGTGGGACCGACCACCAGGATCTTCCCTGGTGTCCGTTCCTCCCTGCCGGGCGACATCCAGAACATTACGCGGACGTTTCCCGGACCGTCAACTCCGGTCCTCCCGCAGGACGCCCCGGGCGGCCCCGGAGCCCCGAGGCGCAGCGCCGTCAACGCTCTGACCTGCGGCGATGCGGTGAGCGGCGCCGAGATCGTGACGCGGACGACACTCCTCCGGCCCAGCGCCGGCCGTTCCGCCGCCCGCCGAGGTCCGTCCGAGGACTCCCGGAGCTGACGACGACGGGCCGCGGCGACCGCCGGAGCAGTCGTCGCGGCCCGCCGGGGCACCGCAGGAGCCGTCAGGCCCGGGCGTCGGCCACGGCGAGCGTCCGCTTGCCGCGGCGCAGGACGGCCCAGCGGCCGTGGAGCAGGTCGGCGTCCGTGAGCGTCGCGTCCTCGTCGGTCACCTTGACGTTGTTCACGGACGCTCCCCCCTCGGCGATCGCCCGGCGAGCGGCCCCCTTGCTCGCCACGATCCCCGACGCGGCGAGGACGTCGACCACCAGGTCGCCCGCGCGCACCGCCGCCGACGGCAGCTCTGCGACGGCCGCCGAGAGCGTCGCCTCGTCGAGCGCGGCCAGGTCCCCGCGCCCGAACAGCGCCTGGCTCGCCGAGACGACCTTGTCCGCCGCCTCGGTGCCGTGGACGAGCGACGTCACCTCGTGCGCGAGCGCGCGCTGCGCCTCGCGGGCCGCGGGCCGGTCGGCGACCGCCCGCTCGAGCTCCTCGATCTCCTCGCGGCTCCGGAACGAGAAGACCTTGAGGTAGCGCACCACGTCGGCGTCGTCCGCGTTGAGCCAGAACTGGAAGAACGCGTACGGGCTCGTGAGCCCGGGATCCAGCCACACCGTGCCCGACTCCGTCTTGCCGAACTTCGTGCCGTCGGCCTTCGTGATGAGAGGGGTCGTGAGCGCGTGCACCCCGACCCCCTCGGCCTTGCGCACGAGCTCGACGCCCGAGAGCAGGTTGCCCCACTGGTCGCTGCCGCCCGTCTGCAGGCTCACGCCGTGCCGCCGGTACAGCTCGAGGAAGTCCATGCCCTGGAGCACCTGGTAGCTGAACTCGGTGAAGCTGATGCCCTGCTCGCTGTTCAGGCGGCGGGCCACGGTGTCCTTGGCGAGCATCGTGCCGAGCCGGTAGTGCTGCCCGATGTCGCGCAGCAGGTCGATGGCCGACAGCTGCGCGGTCCAGTCGAGGTTGTTGACCATCGTCGCGGCGCTCGGGCCGTCGAAGTCGAGCAGCGGCTCGATCTGCAGGCGGATCCGCTCGACCCAGCCGGCGACCACGTCGCGGGGGTTGAGCGTGCGCTCCCCCGTCATCTTCGGGTCGCCGATCAGGCCGGTCGCCCCGCCGACGAGCGCGAACGGTCGGTGGCCGGCGCGCTGGAGGCGGCGGATCGTGAGGATCTGGACGAGGTTCCCGATGTGCAGGCTCGGCGCGGTCGGGTCGAACCCGCAGTACAGCTTCACGGGGCCGGCGTCGAGGGCCGCGCGCAGGGCGTCGAGGTCGGTGGTCTGGGCGACGAGGCCGCGCCAGGCGAGCTCGTCGAGGACGTGGTTCACGGGTGCTCCTTGGGGATGCGCGTCGAAGGGGGCGCGGCGCGCCGTCGGGCGGGCTCGCGACAGGTCAGGCCGACGTCGTCCCGCTGGGCGGGCTGCTCACCGACGCCGGCGACCGATACGCGGGGCGGTAGGCGGAGACGGTGCGCTCGCCGGACAGCCACAGCCGCCACGGGAACCGGGACGGGTCCGCGCCCTCTCCCCCGACGCCGACCCGGGGGCCGGTGGCGAGCGCCGGGAACAGCAGGCCCTCGTGGCGGTGCACCAGGACGGCGCCGCCGCGCTCCGTCACGTCGGCGCCGTTGGCCCCGAGGTCGAGGCCCAGCGCCACTGCGAGCCGCGCCGGACCGCGGGCGAGCGAGCGCTCGGAGTCGACGACGCCCTTGCTCTCGCGGCGGGCACGTGCGAGGTCGGCTCCCTCCACGACCTCGCCGGCGCGCAGCAGGACCGCCGCCGGCTGACCGCTCGGGCCCGTCACGACGTTGACGCAGTGGTGCAGGCCGAGGTGGCGGTACACGTACAGACGGCCCGGCTCCGCGAACATCGTCGCGTTGCGCGCGGTGCGGCCGCGGAAGGCGTGCGACCCCGGGTCGTCGGCGCCGCCGTAGGCCTCGACCTCGGTCAGCCGGATCGTCACGTCACCCTCGGGCGAGCGGGTCGTGATGTGGGCGCCGAGCAGGTCGCGAGCCACGGCCAGCACGTCGCGGGCGTACCAGACGCGCGCGGGGACGACCCCCACGCCGTCGCGCGCGTCCGGTGCTGTGCTCACCCCACCATCCTGCCGTACGCGTCGAGCCGGATGTCGGCGCGCTCCGCGGTGCGCTCTCGTGCGAAGTGCGACTGCTCGTCTCGCATCCACCGCTCCCACTGCGGGCGCATCGCCGCGCCGTCGCGCTCGAGGCCGCGGTCCAGGCGCAGGTCGGCGGGCGCCTCGACCCAGACGAGGAGGGTCGCGTCGACGGCGACGTCCTCGCGCCCGGCACCGCAGCCCTCGACCACCAGCACCGGCAGCACCGGGACGTCGACCCAGTCGGCGAACCGCTCGCCCGGCCAGTCGTAGCGCTGGTAGCGCCCGGACCGGCCCCGGCGCAACGGCTCGAGGACCTGTGCGGACAGGCGCGGGGCGAGGTCGCCGTCGAGGCCCGACCAGCCGGCGTAGAGGTCGTCGAGGTGCAGCACCGCGGCGCCCGTCCCCCCGTCCGTCAGGTGCGCGACGAGCGCGGCGGCGAACGTCGACTTGCCCGAGCCCGCCGGGCCGTCGACGCACACGAGGCGGACCGGACCCAGCCGTGCAGCGCCGCGGAGGGTGAGGTCCGCGACACGGGCGACCGTCGCGGCGGCGTCCGTCGCCGGCCGAGCGCCGTCCGGGCCGGCCCTACCGGTGGTCGGACGCGGAGCGCCCGCGCCGGGCACGCCGGCGCCCCGCCGTCCGGGTGGACGACGGGGCTCCGCGGCGGTCGCTGCACCGCGCGCCGGGGCCGGGCTTCGACGCCCGGCCCCGTGCGCGCCCGGCTCAGTCCGCGCTCGACGCCGAAGGGGTGTTGAGCCCC
>NZ_JBFTER010000187.1:0-3117 GCF_047229345.1 Cellulomonas jepli
AGGCCCGGCTGCACGCCGCCGCGCTCGAGCTCGCCGCCGCGGTGCTCGGCACCGAGCTCGCCGACGGGGAGCGCTCGGCCCGCGCCGCGCTCGCCCGCGTGCTCGGCAACCCGCTCGTCCCGGGCGTGCACACCGTGCGCCTGCACCCGCGCGACCTCGCGGCGCTCCAGGCGGCCGGCGGGGTCCCCGCGACGTCGGGCGTCGAGCTCGTCGCCGACCCCGCGCTCGCCCCCGGCGACGCGATCGGCGAGCACCCCGACGGGTACCTCGACGGGCGGATCGACGCCGCGCTCGACCGTGCCCGCGCGGTGCTGCTCGCCGAGGCCGCGCGCCAGCCGGCCGGGGCCGCCACCGGCCGCGAGCACGCGGCCGTCGCCACCGGCCACGTCCTGCCGCACCAGCGGGGGTACCTCGCATGAGCGCCCTGACCTTCGCCCCGCACGCCGCCACGTCCGCGTGGGACCGCGCGCTCGGCGCGAGCGCGCCCGAGGTCGTCGGGACTGTGCGCGGCGTCGTCGGCCTGACCGTCGAGATCGCCGGGACCGGCTCCGCCGTGGGGGACCTCGTCGAGATCGACGTCGAGGACGGCACGCGCGTGCCCGCCGAGGTCGTCGCCGCGCAGGGCTCGACCGCACGGTGCATGCCCCTCGGCCCCACGCACGGCCTGCGCGCCGGGATGCGCGTGCGCCCGACCGGCGCCGAGCTGACCGCCCCGGTCGGCCACGGCCTGCTCGGCCGCGTGCTCGACGGCCTCGGCCGGCCGATCGACGGCAAGGGCCCGCTGCGCGCCGACGCCCACGTGGGCGTCAACGGCACCGCGCCGCACCCGCTCGAGCGGGCCCGCGTCGCCGCGCCCCTCGACCTCGGCGTGCGCGTGCTCGACACGCTCGTGACCGTGGGCCGCGGCCAGCGCATGGGCCTGTTCGCGGGCTCGGGCGTCGGCAAGTCGAGCCTCCTGTCGATGGTCGCCCGCGGCACCGACGCGGAGGTCTCCGTGATCGCGCTCGTCGGCGAGCGCGGGCGCGAGGTCCGCGAGTTCCTCGAGGACGACCTCGGGCCCGAGGGCCTGGCCCGCAGCGTCGTCGTCGTCGCGACGTCCGACGAGCCGCCGCTCGTGCGCCTGCGCTCGGCGTTCGTCGCGACGCGCATCGCCGAGCACTTCCGCGACGGCGGCAGCGACGTCGTGCTGATGATGGACTCCCTGACGCGCGTCGCGATGGCGCAGCGCGAGATCGGCCTGTCGATCGGCGAGCCGCCCGCGACCCGCGGCTACCCGCCGAGCACGTTCGCGCTGCTCGCCCAGCTCCTCGAGCGCGCCGGCACCGCGTCGAGCGGCTCGGTGACCGGCATCTACACCGTCCTCGTGGACGGCGACGACCACAACGAGCCCATCGCCGACGCCGCGCGGTCGATCCTCGACGGCCACGTCGTGCTCGACCGCCGGCTGGCCGTGCAGGGCCACTTCCCGAGCGTCGACGCGCTCGGCTCGATCTCCCGCGTGGCGTCCCGCGTGACGACGCGCGAGCAGCGCGACCTCGCGACCCGGCTGCGCTCGGTCATGGCCGCGCGCCGCCAGGCGCAGGACCTGCTCGACGTCGGCGCGTACGTCGCGGGCAGCAACCCGCTCGTCGACGCCGCGGTGACCCACCGCCAGGCGATCGACGCGTTCCTCCAGCAGGACCTCTCCGACGCCGCCCGCTCGCACGACTCGTGGCAGCGGCTCGCGGCTCTCGTGGCCGCGATGGGGCCGCTGTCATGAGCCGCACCTTCCGGCTCGCGAGCCTGCTGCGCCTGCGCTCGGCCGCCGAGGAGCGCGCCGCCGTCGAGCTCGCCGAGGCCGCTCGCCTGCGCGCCCGCGCCGAGGCCCGCCGGCACGACACCGAGGTCCGGCTCGGGTCCGCGGCGATGCCCGCGCACTCCGACGAGCTGCACTTCCGCGCGGCCGTCGCGGCGCGCGTCTCGCTCAGCGGCCTGCTCGCCGAGCGCACGGTCGAGGTGCGCGTCGCGGACGACGGCGTCGACCAGGCGCACGCCGTCTGGGCGAGCGCCAAGGCCCGCGCCCGGGCGCTCGAGAAGCTCGAGGAGAAGCACGAGGCCGAGGTCCGCGCCGAGGACGAGCGCGCCGAGCAGCTCGTGCTCGACGAGGTCGCCGGGCAGGCCGCGCGCCGCGCCGCGCTGCGGCCGGGCTCCCCGGAGGTGACCCCGTGACCGGGATCGCCGCCGTCCAGGCCCGCATGAGCGAGCTCGACCGCCTCGTCGCGCCGCAGCCGGTCGCCCCGCGCACCCTGACGCCGGCCGTCGCGTCGGCCAGCTCGGTCTCCGGGACGACGGCCGGGACGACCGGGGCGACCTTCGCCTCGGCGCTCGCCGCGCTCGGGGTCGACGCCGGCGCGCTGGGCCTCGCCGCCACGGGCGCCACCGCTCCGGCGGCACCCGCCCTGGCGGCGCCCGCCCCGGTGGCGCCCGCCGCTGCGGGGCCCGCGTCCGGCCCGACCGGCGCGAGCCTCGTCGAGGCCGCGAAGAAGTACGTCGGGACCCCGTACGTGTGGGGCGGGGAGTCGCTCGCCGAGGGCGGGCTCGACTGCTCCGGCCTCGTGCTGCGCTCGCTCGCCGACCTCGGCGTGACCGACGTGCCGCGCACCGCGCGCCAGCAGATGGGCATGGGCACCCCGGTGGCCTCGCTCGCCGAGGCGCGGCCGGGCGACCTGGTCGTCTTCGGCGGCGGGACGCACATCGGCATCTACGCGGGCGACGGCCGGATGGTCGACGCCCCGAAGCCCGGCCAGGACGTCACCGTCCGCGACGTGTACACGACCCCGACGGCGATCCGCCGGGTCCTGCCAGCAGAAGGAGCAGCGCCGGTGAGCGCCACCACGACCGCCCAGGGAGCCGCGGCCGACGCCGCGGCGTTCGCCCGGCTCGCGGGGGTGACCGCGTGACCGCGCTGACCACGGCGGCCGCGGCCGCCGCCCCGAGCAGCACGCGCAGCCCCGCCCGGTCGAGCGCCGGCGCGGCGCGCGGCGCGGGCGGCCACGGCCCGGGCACTTATAAACAACAACGAGCCCACCAGACCGACACCTTGATAGCGGATGACCGCGTAGGGTTGGAAAAGGGGGG
>NZ_JBFTER010000188.1:0-3039 GCF_047229345.1 Cellulomonas jepli
GATCGGGCGTCCGCGACGATGGACCCCATGCGCGCCGTCGTGGTCGAGGAGTTCGGTCGGGTTCCCGTCGTCCGTGAAGTGCCCGTGCCGACGCGTGGTCCGGGCCAGGCCGCCGCCCAGCCGTCGACGGCCGGCACAGGCCCGCGCTCCGGCGGGGCGGCCCCACGGAGCACGGGTGGCCGAGGCGAGCACGTTCCGGCGCCGGGCGCCGGTGCGCCGCACCACGGGAGCCACGCCGCACCGAGCGAGGTGCCCGCCGCGCGGGCCGACGCGTGGCGGCGGGCCTGGGGCTTCCCCGAGCCCACGGACGACGAGCAGGACGACGGGACGACGAACCGGGAGGGACAGCGATGAACGCACGTGCACGCCGTCGCCTCCCCGCCGCGGTCGCCCTCGGGCTGGTGCTCACGCTCGGCGCGTGCGCCACGCCTCCGCCCGAGCCGCAGCCCGAGGCGGTCCCGGCCGTGCCGCCCCCGGCGCTCACGGTCGCGCAGTCGACGAACGTCCTGGACGACGTCGGTGCGGTGCTCGCGGCCGGCGACGCCGCCTTCGACGCGACGGGACTGCCCGCGCGGCTCATGGGGCCGGCGCTCGACGTGCGCCGCCTCGAGTACGCCCGGGCGACCGCGACCGGGGGGACCCGGCTGCCGACCGCGCTCCCGACGGACGCGCAGGCGACCGTCGTCCCGAACACGACCGAGTGGCCGCGGACGCAGCTCGTCGTGACGGAGCAGCCGGACACGCTCGAGGCGCCGCGCATCCTGGTGCTGCGGCAGGAGGCCCCGCGCGAGCCGTACAAGCTGTGGGGCTGGGCGCGGCTCGGTCCCGGGGTCCAGATGCCCGCGACGGCCGACCCGACGCTCGGCAGCGCGACGGTCGCACCGGACTCGACCGCGCTGCTCGTGCCGCCCGCGTCCGTGCTGCCGCAGTACGCCGACGTGCTCGCCAACGGGGACGCGTCCGGGAACGCGGCGACGTACCCCCAGGACTTCTTCCGGCAGACCATCGAGGCCGCGCGCGCCAACATGCAGGCCGCGGTCGCCCCGGTGGGGACGGTCGCCGAGACGTACGTCCCGCGGGCCGAGGAGCCGGTGGCGCTCGCGACGGCGGACGGCGGCGCCCTCGTCGTCGGGGCGATCGACACCACGACGACGTTGGCGATCGCCGAGCCGGGGATCGACCTCGACCCCACGACCGCGGCGCTCGCCGGCAAGCCCCGTGTCACGAGCAGCCTCGTGAGCACCTGGGCGGACGTGCTCGTCTTCTACGTCCCCCCGGCGGACTCCGAGACGAAGCAGGTCCAGCTGCTCGCGGGGGAGCACGCCCGTACGTCCGTCGCCGGTCAGTAGCCGGCCAGCCGACCAGGAGAGCCTCACGATGAGCCAGCCGTCCGCCCCCCAGCCTCGACTCGACGTGCGCGGGGCGATCGACCTGTCGTCGCTCGCGCGCCCGAGCGCGCCGCCGCCCGGCGCGCCGGGCGGTCCGCCGGCCGCTGGTGGCTTCGTGGTGGACGTCGACGAGGCGTCGTTCGGCCAGCTCGTGCAGGACTCGACGACCTACCCGGTCGTCGTCCTGCTCTGGGCGCCCTGGAGCCAGGTCAGCACCGGGCTCGCCGCCGACCTCGGCACGCTCGCCGACGAGTACGCGGGCCGCTTCCTGCTCGCCCGCATCGACGGCGAGGCCAACCCGCAGATCGCGCAGGCCTTCGGCGTCCAGTCGCCGCAGTCGCTCCCGGTCGCGGTCGCCGTCGTCGCCGGCCAGCCGCTCCCGCTGTTCCAGGGCGCCTACCCGATCGAGCAGGTCCGCGGGGTGATCGACCAGGTCGTCGCGGCCGCCGCGGCCAACGGCGTGACCGGCACCGTGCCGGGCGGGAGCGCCGCCCCGACGGACGAGCCCGAGGAGCCCCCGCTCCCCCCGCTGCACCAGGCGGCGTACGACGCGATCGAGCGCGACGACCTCCCCGCCGCGCAGGAGGCGTACTCCCAGGCGCTCCGGGAGAACCCGCGCGACGCGATGGCTCGTGCCGGCCTCGCGCAGGTCGGCCTCCTGTCCCGGACCCGGGACGCGGACCTCAACGCCGCCCGGCGCGCCGCGGCGGACGACCCGCGGGACGTCCCGGCGCAGCTGCTCGTCGCGGACCTCGACGTCCTCGGCGGGAAGATCGACGACGCGTTCGCGCGGCTCGTCGACCTGGTCCGCGTCACGGCGGGACCGGAGCGGGAGCGCGTACGGCTGCACCTCGTCGAGCTGTTCGAGGTGGTCGGCAGCGAGGACCCGCGGGTGGGTGCCGCGCGCCGCGCGCTGGCGAACGCCCTGTACTGACCCGAACACTGACCC
This sequence comes from Cellulomonas jepli, assembly GCF_047229345.1. Classification (NCBI taxonomy): domain Bacteria; kingdom Bacillati; phylum Actinomycetota; class Actinomycetes; order Micrococcales; family Cellulomonadaceae; genus Cellulomonas; species Cellulomonas jepli. The sequence goes on from NZ_JBFTER010000188.1 coordinate 2,338, forward strand.
GGGCGGCCCTCGACCGGCCCCCGATCCGGCCGTGGGGGAGCGCCCCTGCGCCGCACCAGCATCGACGACCGCGCCCGGTCCACCACGACGGTGGGCCGGGCGTCGTCGTGCCGGGCGCCTGGTCGGCGCCAAGCGGGCCGGCGGCCGAGCGCCCTCGGGGCTCAAGTGACGGCCGTCACCTCCGAGCGACTTGACCGTCACCCGGGCCGCTGCGTAAGTTTCTCGATGTCGCCCGGCAGGGAGGAACGGACACCAGCGAGTCATCCTGGTGGCTGGTCCCACCGAGGCGGCCACCCCCGAGCAGTTACCGAGGCGCTTCTGGCGCCGGTCGAGACGCGTTCGGGATGAGCTAGTCTCTCTCCTCGGATCGGCCCAGCGGGCCGGCCCGGATCACCCCGAGCGGGTGGTCACGGAGAGCGAGAAGCTCCGGTAAGGTTCAGCAGTCAGGCCGCCCGGCAGGGAGGAACGGACACCAGGAACGCTCCTGGTGGTCGGTCCCACCGAGGCAGCCACACCCCGAGCTCGTCCGAGGCGGTCTTCCGCCTCACCTGGCGCGCTCGGAGCGGATCTCGCACCCACGATCGGCTCGAAAGAGCGGGTTGACGGAGACGAGGGAAGCACGTAAGATTGAGAAGTTGCCTCCGGATGGGTCGAAGGGCCTGGATGGATGAGCGTCTGCTCCTTGAGAACTCAACAGTGTGC
>NZ_JBFTER010000189.1:0-2741 GCF_047229345.1 Cellulomonas jepli
AGCAGGTGAGACGTGATGGCCGCGATGCGGGACGACCGGTGTCGTCATGCGGACCTGGCCGGCCGCCCGGGACGCCCGCCGTCGTCAGCCGGCGAGCGCCTCCGCGGCGAGCCGGACGCGCTCGCGGCCCCACGCGGCGAACGCGTCGAGCTCGGCCCGGTGCTCCGCGGCGAGCGCGCGCTCGGCGTCGTACAGCGCCGTCACGTAGGCGTCCACGAGGCCGGTCTCGTCCTTGCACCCCACGTCCGCGACCGCCTGCTCGACGAGCCCGGGGGTCACCGGGTCGGTGCTGGCCGGCACGGGGACCGCGTCGAGGTCGTACCCGCGGCGCGCCATGCAGGCGACCCACCCGTCGAGCGCGCGCACGACCGCCGGGTCCCGCTCCGCGCGCCCGAGCGCCTCGCCGTAGAGCCGCTCCTGGATGTGCCGGTCGACGGTGGGGTCCACCGGTGTGACCTTGTCGAACGCCCAGCCGCTGCAGCCGCCGCCCTGCGCCGGGCTGCGGCCCTGCGCCCCGGGGGCGTCGGCTGCACCCTCGCCGGTGAGCGCCGCGACGTAGGCCGGGTCGGGCGTGCGGGCCGCCTCCCGCTCGAGGCGCGCGCGCTCCGCGAGCCGGGCGTCGACGTCGAGCACCTGGTAGCCCGACGTGCGCGCCCGGTCGAGGCTCACGAGCCCGAGGAACCCGGCCCAGTGGGTCACGGGCTCGCCGAGGACACCGTCGGCGCCGGACGCGTCGTCGGTCCTGGACGCGCCGTCCACCCCGGACCTGCCGTCGGCCCCCGACGCGCCGCCCGCCGCGCCCGCGTCGGCGCGCCCGGAGCCGCCCACCTCGCCCGTCCCGCCCGCGTCGCCGGCCGCGCCTCCACCGGCGTCCGCGTCGCGCTCGACCGGGAAGCCGCGCTCCGCCATGCACCGCTCGGTCAGCTCCTCGACGGCACGCGCGACGGTGCCCGCCTCCGCAGCGCTCCACCCCCACGCGTCGAGCGGCGGCGGGCCGTGCTCCTCGAGCAGGCGCAGGTTGCCCGACGGGTCCGCGCCCGCGTCGACCGCGGCCTGCCCCGTCGCGCCCCGCCCCGGAGCGCCCGGCCCCGTCGCGCCCGGCGCCGGGGTTCCCGAGAGCGCCGCGGAGCTGCCCGGAGGCGGCTCGCCGCGGTCCGAGGCGCAACCGGCCGACGACCCGGCCACGAGGGCCGCCGCGAGCACGGCCACGGCCGCACGGCGCCCTGCGAGAACGGCCACCGCACGGCGCCCCGCGAGCACGGTCACGACGGCCCGGCGACCGGAGCGCCCGGGCTCCACCGTCGTCCCCCTCACGAGATCAGGAACGACCCGCTCCACCCGACCGCGCCCGTGACGAGGTTCCGGTTCCGCGCCCAGAGCGACGACGTCCCGGTGCCCCACTGGTTGCTGTAGGAGTAGGTGCTGCCCTGCCTGAGCCCGAGGCGTTCGGCGCCCTGCCCGGGATACCCGGCGCCGACCACTCCCGCGTACGTGTAGGGCTCGCTGCGGATACGGACCCCGTCGTGCAGGTAGTCGTACGCCTGCGCCGGTGTCGCGGCGGCGAGCCCGCCGAGCGCCAGGGCGGCGGAGAGGGTCAGGATCGTGACGGTGCGTCTGCTGTGCATGCTCGTACCTCGTCGTCGTGGCATGTGCCGCAGGCCCCCCGCGGCTGGCACGACCGTAGGGCGCCACGCGTCGGCGGGCAAAGGGCGACGTCAGGGCGGCGGCGAGGAGGCGCGGCGGCCGCAGGGAGGGCCGGGCGACGTGAAGCGGCGCGGCGGCGCGGGGCCCGGGGAGTGAACCGGCGCGGCGGCGCGCGGCAGGGGCACCGGGGTGGTGGTGCGGACCGGGCGCAGATCACCCGGCCAAAAGTGCCCGCGACGCCCGGTAGTAGGTTAATGTTTCAACCAGAAGGCCCGTTGCCTGCCCCCTGCGCAACGGGTCTTCTTCATGCCCGGACCCGCTCGGTACCGTCCTCGTCGAGGGACGACCGGGAGGTGCGCGATGGCGGGACCCACCGCGGAGTCGGTGCGGGCGGCGCTCACGGAGGCCGCCGACGAGGCCGAACGGGCGAAGATCGTGCGCCGCACGACCGACGACCGGACCACCGTGATCGGCGTGCGGATGGGCACCGTGTTCGCCATCGCCCAGGCGCACGCCGCGATGGGGCTGGGCGAGGTCGACCGGCTCCTCGTCAGCGACGCGTACGAGGAGCGCATGGTCGCCGTCAGCGTGCTCGACTTCCAGGCCCGCCGGCCGCGGATCACCGGCGACGAGCGCCGCGCGCTCTACGAGCTGTGGATGCGGCGCCTCGACCGGATCGACACGTGGGACTACATCGACCGCTCCGCTCCCCGCGTCGTCGGGCTCTACCTGCTCGACCGGCCGCGCGACGTCCTGTTCGACCTCGCGCGCTCGGCCGACCGCTGGCACCGCCGGGCCGCGGTCGTCGCCGCGTACTCGATCATCCGGTCCGGCGACCTCGACGACCCGCTCGCGCTGTGCGAGCTCCTCGCTGCGGACCCCGAGCGGTTCGTCCAGACCGCCGTCGGGACCGCGCTGCGCGAGATCGGGTACGTCGACCGGGCCCGCCTCGAGGAGTTCCTGGACCGGCGCGGCGCCGACCTGATCGCCGAGGCCCTGCGCACCGCCCGCACGGCGCTGCGCTGACCGAGCGGCGGACCCACCGTCGACCCGCCCGTGCCGACCGGCCCCCCCCCCCCCCCCCGCCCCAGTCGCTT
>NZ_JBFTER010000190.1:0-2650 GCF_047229345.1 Cellulomonas jepli
CGCGCCGGGTGCGTGCGGGGGCGGTCGCCGCGGTGGTCGTGGTCGCGGTGGGCGCTGCCGCGCTGGTCTCGACTCGCCCCTGGGTCTCGGGCGACCCGGCGACCGCCGGTGCGGCCGGGACCAGCCGCCAGGCGGAGGCCGAGGCGGCGGCACGCGAGCTCACCGAGCGCCGCGGCGAGGTCCTCGTGGCGGGCGACGCGGCCGCGCTCGACGAGGTCGAGGTGCCCGGTTCCGCCGCCCACGCCGCCGACACGCAGCTGCTCGACCGGCTCGCCGCGGAGGGGCTGCGGCTCGCCGGGCTGAGCGTGGTCGTGACGGGGTCCGCGCTCGTGGGGGAGACCGCCCCGGCACCAGCGACCGCAGGGTCCGGCGAGGCCGTGGACGGCGACGTGCACGTGCGCGTGACGAGTGCCACCTCGGCGCACCAGCGCGTCCGCGTGGACGGGTCGGTCCACACGGAGGTCCCCGCGGCGCCGGAGCGCGCGGTCGTGCTCGTCCTTCGCGAGACCCCGTCGGGCTGGCGCGTGACCGAGGTCCGTGCCCCGGAGGTCAGTCCTTCGCGGTGACGTACGCCGCCGCCGAGCCGATGTCGGGATGCACGTGGGTGAAGCCGCTGTCCGCGAGCCTGCGCGGCACAGCCCGGACCGACCCCAGGATCTCCTGGGAGAAGTCTCCGAGCCCGAGGCGCACGGCCCACGCCGGGACGGGCACGACCGCGGGGCGGTGCACGGCACGGGCGAGCGCGGACGTCACCTCGGCATTCGTCGCCGCGGTCGCGACGAGGTTCACCGGCCCCGCCACGGGCGCCTCGAGCAGGTGCAGGACGGCCCGGACCTCGTCGGTGAGCGTGATCCAGCTCCAGTACTGCCGGCCGGAGCCCAGCGGACCCGCGATCCCTGCCCGGACGAGCGGCATGATGCGTGCCAGCGCACCCCCGCCCCGCGAGAGGACGATCCCGCTGCGCAGGTGCGCGACGCGCACGCCCGCGCGCGCGGCGGGGGCGGTCGCCGCCTCCCACTGCCGCACCACGCCGGCGAAGAACGTGTCGCCGAGCGGCTCGTCCTCGTCGAGCACGTCGTCGCCGCGGTCCCCGTACGCGCCGATGCCGGACGCCTGCAGCAGCACGGGCGGTGGTGCCGCGAGCCCCGCGAGGGCTGTCGCGATCAGGCCGGTCGTGCGGGTCCGGGAGAGGATCACCGCCCGCTTGCGGCTCTCGGTGAGCCGGCGCGTCCCGACGTTGACGCCGGCGAGGTTGATGACGGCGTCGGCCCCGGCGAGCGCCTCGGGGTCGAGCCGCCCGGCGTCCGGGTCCCACGCGACGTCCTCGGGGTGCTCCGGCGTCCCGCGGACGAGGCGGTGCACGGTGTCGCCGCGCCCCCTCAGCTCGGAGACCAGGGCGGTGCCGATGAGGCCGTGCGATCCCGCGACGACGATGCGCATGCGCTCACCCTAGGGAGCGGGCGGCGAACCTGCCGGGGGAGCGGCGCGCGCGCTCGCGCTCGGACGCGCGGGTGGACTCCCGCCCGCGCGAACGACGGCGCCCGGGCACCCGCAGCGGCGGGTGCCCGGGCGCCGGGCGTCATGCTGGGCGGGTCAGAGACCGACCTCGGCCTCGAACGCGCCCTCCTCGATGCGGGCCTTGACCGTCGCCAGGTAGCGCGACGCGTCCGCGCCGTCGACCAGGCGGTGGTCGTACGACAGCGACAGGTAGCACATCGACCGGATGGCGATGACCTCGCCGCCGTCCGCGTCCTTCGTGACGACCGGGCGCTTGACGATCGCGCCGGTGCCGAGGATCGCCGACGTGCCGCCCGGGACGATCGGGGTGTCGAACAGCGCCCCGCCCGAGCCCGTGTTGGTCACGGTGAACGTCGCGCCGCTCAGCTCGTCGGGCGTGACCTTGTTGTCGCGCGTGCGAGCCGCGAGGTCGGCGATCTTGCGGGCGATGCCGGCGAGGTTGAGGTCGCCCGCGTCCCGGATCACCGGCGTGAGCAGCCCGCGCGGGGTGTCGACCGCGATGCTGACGTTCTCGTGCCCGTGGTACGTGATCTGGTTGCCCTCGAGCACGCCGTTGACCTTGGGGTGCACCTTGAGCGCCTCGACGGCCGCGAGCACGAAGAAGGGCAGGAACGTGAGGTTCACGCCCTCGCGCGCCCGGAAGCCGTCCTTGGCGCTCGCCCGCAGGCGCGCGACCTTCGTGACGTCGACCTCGATGACCGTCGTGAGCTGCGCCTGGCTGTGCAGCGCGTCGACCATGCGCTCGGCGATGATCTGGCGGAGCCGGCTGGCCTTCTCCGTCGTCCCACGCAGGGGCGAGACCTCGACCGCAGCGGCCGGCTTGGACGCGGCGGGTGCAGCGGCCGGGGCCTGGGCTGCGGCCGCGCCACGGGCCGCCTCCTCCGCCTTGGCGGCCGCCTCGAGGACGTCCTCCTTGCGGATGCGCCCGCCCACGCCCGTGCCCGTGAGGGTCGCGACGTCGACGCCCTTCTCCGCCGCGAGCTTGCGCACGAGCGGGGTCAGGTACGTGCCCGACGCGCTCGGGGCGGGGGCCGCCGGCGCGCTCGGTGCGGGTGCCGAGGTCTCCTGCGGTGCCGGTGCCGGTGCCGGTGCCGCTGCGGGCTCGGCGGCCTGCTCGGCGGCGGGCTGCGAG
>NZ_JBFTER010000191.1:0-2602 GCF_047229345.1 Cellulomonas jepli
GGGGGGTCGCGGGCCGCGACGGCCGGGCGGTCGGCCTCCTGGCGGGGCAGGGCGCGCGCGGGGGCGGGCGGCTGGGCCGCGGGGCGGCGCGCCTGGGCGGCGGCGTTCTCGCGGGCCTGGCGCTCGACGTCGAGGGCGTCCTGGCGCGCGCGCTCGACCTCGGCGCTCGTGCTGCGCGCCGCGGCGAGCTGCGCGATGAGCCCCTCGCGCTCGACCGTGGCGGCGGCGACGGCCTCGTCGGACTCCTGCTGCACCTGCTTGGCCTCGGCGAGCGCGTCCTGCGCGGCCGCGGCTGCCTCCTCGCGGGCGGCGACGGCCTCGTCGGCGCGCTTCTTGAGCGTCGTCGCGACGAGCTGCGCGGCGCGGAACTCCTGCACGGCGGTGTCGGCCTTGGTGCTGACCCGGGCGAGCGCGGTGCTGCGCTCGACGACCTGGTCGAACCCGTCGGCCGAGAGGAACGCCTGGACCGAGTCCATCGAGCCACCCGAGCGGGCGCTCTGCCGGGCGATCGCGACGAGCGTGCGGCGGGCGGCCTCGGCCTGCTCCTGGGCGACGCGGTGGCTCTCGGCGGCGGTGGTCGCGGCGGCGGCTGCGGCCTCGCTCTCGACCTGCGCCTGCGTGTACGCCTCGGCGGCCTGCTGGACGCGCACCAGGGCGGCGTCGCGCTCGGCGCTCTGCTGGGCGAGGCGCACCTCGATCGCGGCCACCGACGACTCGGCCCCGCTGACCGCACGGCGCGCGTCGCGCACGTCCTCGTCGCTGGGGGCGGCGGGGGCGGCGGTCGCCGCGACCGGCGTCAGCACGAGCAGCGCGGCGGCGAGCGAGGCCGCCGCGGCACGCCGGAGCCGGGGTGCCGTGCGGCCGCGCGGGTGGGGGTGCGTCACCTGATGTCCTTCGTCGTCCGAGGGCGCGACCTTGAGCCGTCGGGGGCGCCCGTCGGCACGCTACCGGCGCGATTCACAGAAGTGAACACCAGTCACACCCGTCACACGAGTCACACCGATGTGGTTCGGGAGCGATCCGGACGAAACGACCGGGTGAAGCTGCCCGATCGCGCGGTGGTCGGGTGACGGGGTGAAGCCGTCCCGCATCGCGAGACCGGCGTTTCACATGCGGGACATCGCTCGTACTGTTCGTGACATGTCCCGCCGAATGTGTCGCTGACCAGCGCACGCTCGGCTGTGCCCGGTGACCGGTCACCTGAGCCCCCCGCCCTCCCCGCGCAGCCTCGCGGGCGACGGGCACCGGGCTCCCGGTCCTGATCGGGCCGCTCCGGCACCGCGGCAGCGTGCGCCCCTCCCCCGCCCCCGCGCACCCCTGCCTGACGCGTCCGCCCGACGCCGGCCCCGCCCCGCCCCGCCCCGAGGAGATCCCCATGAACCACGCCTGGTCCTTCGAGACCCGCCAGATCCACGCCGGCCAGACCCCGGACGCCGCGACCGGCGCCCGCGCGCTGCCGATCTACCAGACGACGTCCTTCGTGTTCCCGGACGCGGGCGTCGCCGCCGACCGGTTCGCCCTCAAGGACCTCGGCCCGATCTACACGCGCATCGGCAACCCGACGCAGACGGCCGTCGAGGACCGGATCGCCTCGCTCGAGGGCGGCGTCGGCGCGCTCCTCGTCGCGTCCGGCCAGGCCGCCGAGACGCTCGCGATCCTCAACATCGCCGAGGCCGGCGACCACGTCGTCGCGAGCCCGAGCCTCTACGGCGGCACCTACAACCTCCTGCACCACACGCTGCCCAAGCTCGGCATCCGGACGACGTTCGTGACCGACCCGCACGACGCCCAGGCGTGGCGCGACGCGGTCCGCCCGAACACCAAGCTGTTCTTCGCGGAGTCGATCCCGAACCCGCGCGCCGACGTCCTCGACATCGAGCTCGTCGCCGGCATCGCGCACGAGAGCGGCGTGCCGCTGCTCGTCGACAACACCGTCGCGACGCCGTACCTGATCCGGCCGTTCGAGCACGGCGCCGACGTCGTCATCCACTCGGCGACCAAGTACCTCGGCGGGCACGGCACCGCGATCGGCGGCGTGATCGTCGACGCCGGCACGTTCGACTACGCGCAGCACCCCGAGCGGTTCCCGAACTACAACCAGCCCGACCCGAGCTACCACGGGCTCGTCTACGCGCGCGACCTCGGCGTCGGCAGCGCGTTCGGGGCGAACCTCTCCTTCGTCCTCAAGGCCCGCGTGCAGCTCCTGCGCGACCTCGGCGCCGCGATCTCGCCGTTCAACGCGTTCCTCATCGCGCAGGGCATCGAGACGCTGTCGCTGCGGGTCGAGCGCCACGTCGAGAACGCCCAGAAGGTCGCCGAGTGGCTCGAGGCGCGCGAGGACGTGCTCGGCGTGCACTACGCGGGGCTGGCGTCGAGCCCGTGGAACGCGAACGCCCGCAAGTACGCCCCGCGCGGTGCCGGTGCGGTGCTGGCCTTCGAGATCGAGGGCGGCGCCGCGGCCGGCCAGGCGTTCGTGTCCGCGCTCGAGCTGCACTCGAACGTCGCGAACATCGGCGACGTGCGCTCGCTCGTCATCCACCCCGCCTCCACGACGCACCAGCAGCTGAGCGCGGAGCAGCTCGTCGCGGCCGGCATCCCCGCG
>NZ_JBFTER010000192.1:0-2443 GCF_047229345.1 Cellulomonas jepli
TCGCCGCCGCCGGCGCGCGAGGCCAGCCGCGAGCGGTCCACGGCCATGTACGCGAACTCCTGCGCCACGAAGTAGCCGGTGGCGGCCGTGATGGCCAGCACAACGAGCACGCCGAGCAGCAGCGTGAGCACCCACATCAGGACCTGCACCCCCTCGCCGGCTGATCGTCGCGCGACGTGCGGGGGTTCGTACTGTCGGCGTCCATGACTCTTTCGGGTGGGCGGCAGGCCCACTGCACAACGCGCACCGGAGTCAGCGAGTTCCCGCCAGGCGGGGCGATCCTGCGCCGTGGTGGGTGATCACCGGCGGGTCGTGGCGCCATGGGAGGCGGCCCACCCGTAGACCGTTGTGGCCGTGAGCAGGACCAGCGCCACCACGCTCGCAGAGCAGCCCCCTCGATCACCGCACGCCCGACGGACGCACGACGCCGCCGTGCCAGCACACTCAGGCAACTGGTCACCCACGCAGCCGCTCGATCTGCCGAGGAGATGGCCCACGGGTCGCCGTAACCCCTCCTGCGGCGGAGGCTGAGGTAGTGAAGCACCACCCCCCGACTTCCTGGTCCGAGTTGGTCGTCGCCCAGCCGGCGCCGCCCGAGGGTCACGTCGCGCCGGTGAGCCCACCGCAAGCTGCCCAAGTCAACACCCGGCTCCACAACGGCCTCAAGGCCACCTTGGACGTAGAGATCGTCGCACGCGCACCAGGCCTGGTGCGGATCGCGCAGAACAGGGGCACAGGTCGCCCCTGGCTTGCGTGGATCCCCGAGGGTGATGTGCAGCACCGGGCCGGACCCGACCTCGACCACGGCACAGCGCCCGACGCAGCAGACCTCCCGCAGCCGTGGCCGCCCGCCGAGTGAGCAGACGCCAGAGAATCGGCCGTGCGGAACGCTCCCCCCGCGTCGGCGGAACTGCTCTCGACGCACGAGTTGCTTCCCGGCACATCCCCGACCGCCGAAATCGCTCCTGCGAAGTCAACCTCACGTCGCCCGGGCCCACCGACTGCCCGCCACCGCGCCACCGGCGGGTGATGATGGAGGGGTGACCTCCACGCGCAGCCCTGCCGCTGTGCGCCCTGCCGTCGACGCGCCGGCGCCCGGGCGCAGGGCCACGCTGCAGCTCGCGGTCCTCGTCCTCGCGGGCGTCGCTGCGGTGCTGCTCGGGGCGCGCTTTTCCGGGGCGTCGTTGCCGGCCGTCCTCGCGGACCCCGGCGCGTTTGTGCGCTGGGGCCTACCGGTCAGCACGACGTTGACCGAGCTCGCCGGCTCGCTCACGCTCGGGTCGCTTGTGCTCGCGGTCGCCGTGCTCCCGCTACGGGCGCGCGCCGCGGCCCCCGGACCCCGCACCTCGCCCGCCGCCTACGCGCGCAGCCTCATGCTCGCCGCCGTCGCGGCCGGCACGTGGACGGTCCTGTCCGTGGCGGGGCTGGTGCTGCGCTACGCGAGCGTGTCCGGGCGCCCGCTCAGCTCGTCGACGTTCGGCGAGGAGCTCGGCGTCTACGTCACGCAGGTCGAGCTCGGGCGCGACCAGCTCGGCATCGTGGTGGTCGCCGCGGTGGTCACGGCGCTCGCGCTCGTCGTGCAGACTCCCACGGGCGCGGCCTGGTGCGCCGGGCTGACCGTCGTCGCGCTGTGGCAGCAGGCCCAGGGTGGCCACGCGGCCGGCGCGACGAGCCACGACCTCGCGACGAGCTCGATGTTCCTGCACCTCGTCGGCGCGGCCGTCTGGATCGGGGCGCTCGCCGCGCTCGCCGTGCTCGCCGGGCGGCTCGGCGACGACCTGCGGCCCAGCGTCACGCGGTACTCGAGCATCGCCGGCTGGTGCTTCGTGCTCGTCGCCGTCTCGGGCCTGGTCAACGCCATCATCCGGCTCGGCGGCCTCGACGGGCTCGGCACCCGGTACGGCGTCCTCGTCCTGGTGAAGGCGGCGCTGTTCGTCGTCCTCGGCCTGCTCGGCGTCGCGCACCGGCGCGCGGCGCTGCCCCGGCTCGCCGCCGCCCCCGGGCCGGGAGCGGGGTGGCTGTTCTGGCGCCTCGTGGCCGTCGAGCTCGCTGTCATGGGCGCCGTCTCGGGCGTCGCCGTCGCGCTGTCGTCGACCGCCCCGCCCGTCCCGCAGGACCCGCCGACGAGCCCGACGCCCGCCGAGATCGTGACGGGCCACGCGCTGCCGCCCGAGCCGACGCTGCTGCGCTGGTTCACCGAGTGGCGCTGGGACCTGCTGTTCGCCAGCGCAGCGGTCGCGGGGATCGTGGTCTACGTGCGGTGGGTCCGGCGGCTGCGCCGGCGCGGCGACACGTGGCCGTGGCAGCGGACCGCGATGTGGGTCACGGGGCTCACGATCTTCTTCTGGACCACGTCGGGCGGCCCCGCGATGTACGGGCACGTGCTGTTCAGCGCGCACATGGTCCAGCACATGGTGCTCGCCATGGTGATCCCGCTGCTCCT
>NZ_JBFTER010000193.1:0-2439 GCF_047229345.1 Cellulomonas jepli
CCCCCCCCCCCACCCCCCCCCCCCGATTTTCGTCGGCAGCGTCTGATGGGTATAAGCGCCCGGTCACGGCCCGGGGTCGGACCGCCCGGCCCGGACCGGCGAGCGGTCGGGCCGGGCGTCCGGTGTCCGTCCGGGTCACGCGTGCGAGCTCGCGTGCTCCGGGAGCGTCGCGCTCGCGCCGGGCTCGCCGCTCGCGCCGAGGTACGTCAGCGGGGCCGCCGGCGCCGCGTCGTCGCGCGCGGCCGGCCCGTCGATCAGCTCGCGGGGAAACGTCGCGGCCTGCGACGCCAGGAAGTCCGCGAACCCGGTGAGGGTCGTCGTCGCCGCGGCGTCGTCACCGTCGACGAGCCACGCGAGGGCGATCCCGTCGACGACCGCGACGAGCGAGCGGGCGAGCCGCTCGCGCGGGACGAGCCACGTGATGCCGACCGCCTGCTCGATGTTCTCGAGGAACACCTCGGCGGAGTTCCACTGGCCGCGGTACTGCGCGATCGCGACCTGGTTGAGCTCCGCGTGCCGGAGCGACGTCGTGGTCAGCTCGTAGCTCAGGAGCTGGGCGCCCCGGTTCGCGCGGATGCTGTCCCACATGCTCTCGACCGCCGCGCGGAAGGTCGTGCGCAGGTCGGCGTCCTCGGGCAGGCCCATCTCGGCCGCCTGCCGGTTCTGCACGGTGATCGCCTCGGCGACGGCGCGCAGCAGCTCGTCCTTGTCCTGGAAGCAGTAGTGCACGACGCCCAGCGAGACACCGGCCTCGGCGGCACGTACCGTGGCCGCGTCGATCCCGTCCCTGCTCGCGACGCTCAGCGCCGCCTCGATCAGCTGCTCTCGCCTCGCGGCGACAGGCATGCGGTTCATCGGTCCCCCGTTCGATCCCCTCGTTCGCCCGGGCTCCGCGCGACACGGGGTCTGCGGTGCCCGTGCGCCCCCTTGACCCCATCTCAATGTGCGCCGTGACAATAGTCAAGCGACCAGAGCACTTGACTTGGACGGCCGACCAGATCGACAGTCAGCCCATGAACTTCGGGGGGAACCGTGGGGAATGGCAGAACTGGGCGCGGACGGCGCACGCGAATCCGGCGCGACGGGTGCGCCCACGCGACGAGGACGGGCTCGCCGCCCTCGTGCGCGGCGCCGGTGACCTGCGCGTCCGTGCGGTAGGAGCAGGTCACTCGTTCACCGGCGCGGCGGTGACCGACGGGATCCTCGTGAGCCTCGACGCCCTGACCGGCATCGAGCGCGTCGACCACCGGGCCGACGGGAGCGCGCGCGTGACCGTCCGCGCCGGCACACGGCTCGGCGACCTGAACGCCGGGCTCGCCGCGCACGGGCTCGGGCTGCGCAACCTCGGCGACATCGACCGCCAGTCCATCGCCGGTGCCATCTCGACCGGCACGCACGGGACCGGCATCCGCCTCCCGGGGCTCGCCGCGCAGGTCGTCGGCGTGCGGCTGGTGACCGCGTCGGGCGAGGTCGTCGAGGCCTCGCCCGAGCACCGGCCCGAGCTGTTCGAGGTCGCGCGGCTCGGGCTCGGCAGCGTCGGCGTGCTCTCGGCGGTCACGCTCGACGTCGTGCCCGCGTTCCGGCTCGAGGCCGTCGAGGAGCCGTGGCCGCTCGACCGCGTCCTCGAGCGGCTCGAGGGCCCCGACGGGCTGATCGAGTCCAACGACCACTTCGAGTTCTACTGGTTCCCGCACACGCGGCGCACCCTCACGAAGCGCAACAACCGGGTGCCCGACGACGACGTCCGCCCGCTCTCCAAGGTCCGCGCGTGGGTCGACGACGAGCTGCTCTCGAACGGCGTCTTCGCCGCCACCAACACGCTGACCGCCGCGGTCCCGGCGCTGACCCGGTCCGTCAACGGCATCGCCGCCCGGGCGCTCGGCGCGCGCACCTACACCGCCGCCTCGCACGAGGTGCTCGTCTCGCCGCGCCGGGTGCGGTTCCGCGAGATGGAGTACGCGATCCCGCGCGACGCGGTACCGCAGGTCCTCGCCGAGATCGAGGGCTGGCTCGCCTCGACCGGCGAGCGGATCCCGTTCCCGCTCGAGGTCCGGTACACCGCGGCGGACGACGTGTGGCTGTCGACCGCGTACCAGCGGGAGACGGCCTACGTCGCCGTGCACCAGTACGTCCGCCTGCCGTACCGGCGCTACTTCAGCGCCGTCGAGCGGATCGTCGCGCAGGTCCAGGGCCGCCCCCACTGGGGCAAGCTGCACTGGCTCGGGCCCGAGGAGCTCGACGCGCTGTACCCGCGGCTCGCACAGGCGCGTGCGGTGCGCGCGGAGGCCGACCCCGGGGGACGGTTCGCGAACGCCTACGTCGACCACGTCCTCGGGGCGCCCGCGGCGGAGCGCGTCGCCTGAGCGCACGCGGCCCCGGAGGACGTCCGGCGCCCTGACCCGGCGCCGCGACCGCGTCGGCAGCCACGACGTGCCGCGC
>NZ_JBFTER010000194.1:0-2292 GCF_047229345.1 Cellulomonas jepli
CGCGGTCCGGGTGAGTTCCCCCCGCGAGCCGGCCGCCGACCGCCGGCGCTGCCGCCGGTCGGGTCATCCTGCCGGGGTGACGCGGCCGGCTGCCCGGTCCGCGACGCTGACAGCGCCGCCGTCCGCCCTGGGACGTCGAGACGGGCACGGACGTGGACCTCCGGGGCCGGACGCGGCGCTCTTCGCCACGACCACGAGCGCTGAGGGGGCCCGCATGACCCGACTCCCGCGTGGGTCAGTGGACCAGGACCTTGAGCGCCAGGACCGCCACGCCGAACGCCCCCGTCGTGAGCCCGTTGAGCAGGATCCGCACGCGGCTCGCGCCCTCCTGGCGCCCGACGATGATCCCGTACGTGAACAGCGCCCCGATCCCCAGGGCCATCGCCACGTCGACCGCCCGGGTGGGCTTGAGCACGCCCAGAAGTCCCAGCACGAGCGCCAGCAGGATCGGCCAGCTCGACTGGAGCATCGGCCACTCCGCGCGGGCGACGCGCAGCACCTCCTCGCGCTCCAGCGGCCGGCCGGCGACGACGCGTGCCGCGAGCTCGATCGAGTACACGTGCGCGAGCCAGAACACCACGGACGTGCCGATCACGAGCACCGTCGTGCGGCCCAGCGACTGGGGGTGGGCGCCCGCGGCCGCGACCACGGTGGTCGCCAGGATCGTCCCGTAGATCGCCCCGGCGAGATGGTGCGCACGGTGCTCGAGAGGCGACTCGCGTTCGAGGGGCGACTCGGCCGGGTTCACCAGCGCAACGTACCGCGCCGCTCGCCGGCGCCGACAGGCACGGAAGGACGGACATGACCGCGATCCAGGAGGCCCCGGCAGCGGAGGCGGTGTCGCTCGACGGGCGGACCTTCACGTACGTGGCCGAGCACACCGTCCCGTTCCGCCCGGGCGACGTCGTGGTGCTGCGCGCCGCCGGCGCCGCGCTGCTCGGTCAGGTCACGAGCACGGCCGCCTCGGGCAGCGAGCGCTCGGCGACCGCCCACGGCGAGGGCGTGGTCCTGGCCGCCCTCGGCGACGACGGTCGTCCCGTCCGCGGGGACGTGCCGCCGTTCCCCGTCGCGACCGTCGCGGCCGCACCGGTCGAGGTGCTCGAGGACCTCCAGCGCTCGGTCGGCGCGACGCTCCCGGTCGGCGTCTGGCGGGGCGGCGCGGCCGAAGCGGTCGCCCGCCTGCGCGCCGGGGGGTTCAACCGGCACACGTTCCTGTGCGGGCAGAGCGGCTCGGGCAAGACGTACGCGCTCGGGGTCCTGCTGGAGCAGCTCCTGGTCGCGACGGACCTGCGCATGGTCGTCCTCGACCCGAACGCCGACTTCGTGCGGCTCGGCGAGACCCGGCCGGACGCGTCGCAGGAGGCGACCGCGCGGCTGGGCGACGGCACCGTGCGCGTGCTGCGTGCCGAGGGCACGGGCAGCGAGCCGCTGCGCATGCGCTTCGCGACGATGCCGGCACGGGCGCAGGCCGCGGTGCTGCGGCTCGACCCGGTCGCGGACCGCGGTGAGTACAACCGGTTCCTGCACATGGTCGCGACGGTGGGGACGGTGGGGAACGGCACCGTCGGGGAGCTCGCGGCCGCGCTGCGCGAGGGCGACGCCGACGGGCGCGCGCTCGGCCAGCGCATCGAGAACCTCGGCATGCAGGACTGGCAGGTGTGGGCACGCGACCAGCCCTCCGCGGCCGAGGTGATCGCCGGCCACCCCCGCGCGACCGTGCTCGACCTCAGCGGCTTTAGCGACCCGCTCGAGCCGCTCGCCGTGAGCCTCGACGTGCTGGAGCACCTCTGGACGCACCGCACGGAGCGGGTCCCGACGCTCGTGGTGATCGACGAGGCGCACAACCTGTGCGCCGCCGAGCCCACGAGCGCGGTCCAGGAGCTCGTGACCGCCCGGATCATCCAGATCGCTGCGGAGGGGCGCAAGTACGGCCTGTGGCTCCTGCTCTCGACCCAGCGTCCGTCGAAGATCCACCCCCAGGTGCTCTCGCAGTGCGACAACCTGGCCCTGATGCGGATGAACTCGCGCGCGGACCTCGCCGAGCTCGCGACGGTGTTCGGGTTCGTGCCGCCGGCGATGCTGGCCGCGTCCCCGCACTACCACCAGGGCGAGATGCTCCTGGCGGGCGCGTTCGTGCCGGCGCCGACGCTCGTGCGGGTCGGTCCGCGCCAGACGTTCGAGGGCGGGAGCGACGTCCCGGTGCCCGTGCGCGGGCCCGCCCACCACGGGTGAAGGGGCAGCCGTCCGTGCAGCCCGCGCGCGGGCGCGGCCCGGCGCGACGCCGACCGGTCC
>NZ_JBFTER010000195.1:0-1910 GCF_047229345.1 Cellulomonas jepli
GCGCGCGACGATCCCGGTGTCGGTCGGGCGCGGGTGACGGGCCGCGGGCAGGCGGCCGTGCGTCAGGAGGGCGACGAGCAGCGCTCGTCGGAGCTCCGCCGCGCACCCGCGTCGTGCAGGACGCCGGTGCCCGAGCCCGCCCGTGCGTCGCCGGTGGCGTCCGCCTGCCCGTCCGTCGCGACCGCGTCGAGCACGTCGCCGCCCGACGCGAGCTCGCCCAGCACGACGGGGTCGCGCCGCCCCCGGGTCCGCGCGGCGACCAGCTCCGCGAGCGTCCGGTGCGCGTGCACGTACGCCGGCACGAGGAGCGCGAGGGCCGCGAGCCACGCGAGCGGGTTGCCCCACACGACCCCCTCGTAGCCCCAGGACGCGCCGAGCACGACGGCGGCGCCGACCCGGCAGACCAGCTCGAGCACGCCCGTGATGGTCGGGACCCAGGTGTGGCCGAGGCCCTGCAGCGCGCCGCGGAGCACGAACAGCGCGCCGAGGATCGCGTAGAGCGCGCCGTTGACGTGCAGGAAGTACGTGGCCATCGACACGACGGCCTCCTCGCCCGGGCCGACGAAGACCCGCACGAGCGTCGCCCCGCCGAGCGCGATCCCGGCGCCGAGCACCGCGGAGCCGCCGACCGTGAGCCACAGCGCCTGCACGACGCCCGTGCGGATCCGGTCCGCACGCCCGGCGCCGAGGTTCTGCGCGGCGAACATCGACACCGCGAGCCCCGCGGAGCCGAGCAGCGCCATCGCGAACTGGTCGACGCGCGACGCGGTCGTGTACGCGGCGACCGCGTCGGCCCCGAGGTCGTTGAGCCGGACCTGCACCGCGAGGATGCCGATCGCGATGATCGACGCCTGGAACCCCATGGGCAGGCCGAGCCGGAGCTGGTGGCGCAGCTCGTCGCTCGTGACGCGCCAGTCCTCGCGGTGCACGTGCAGCGCGGGCACCCGGCGGCGCACGTGCGCCAGGCACAGCGCGACCGACACGCCCTGCGAGACCACGGTCGCGAGCGCCGCGCCGCCCACGCCCAGCCCGAGGCCGGGCACGGCCCCGAGGACGAGCACGATGTTGAGCACGCAGCTCGCGACGAGGTAGAGCAGCGGGGTCCGGGAGTCGCCGATCGCGCGCAGGACCGCCGAGAGGTAGTTGAAGAACATGATCGCCGCGGCGCCGAGGAACGTGACGACGGCGAACGTCGTGGCCTGCGGCAGCAGCTCGGGCGGCGTGCGCAGCAGGCGCAGCGCGGGCTCGGCGAGGAACGGCGCGACGACGGTGACGAGCAGGCTCACGGCCGCGCTGAGGATCGTCCCGGCGGCGACCGACCGGCGCACGGCCCGCGCGTCGCCCGCGCCGAAGGCCTGCGCCGTGGGGATCGCGAAGCCCGTCGTCATGCCCCACGTGAACCCGAGCAGCAGGAACAGGAAGCTGCCCGTCGCGCCGACCGCGGCGAGGGCCTCGACCCCGAGCACCCGCCCGACGATGATCGCGTCGGTCACCTGGTAGAGCTGCTGGACGACGTTGCCGAGGAACAGCGGCACGGTGAACAGGCAGATGACGCGCCAGGGGCTTCCGGACGTCAGGGATCGGGGCACGGCAGGTCCTCCGCGAGATAGGGCTGGGTGGTGTTCGCGGTGGTCGGTCGTGCCGGTCGCTCGCCTCTATCGGATCGTTTCGACCGGCGTTCGTCAAGCGGGATCGCGGGTGGTTCCTCGGGCCGGGGGAGCGTGGGTGGGCCGGCCGGTGCGCGGCGGCGTCACACGCGCGCCGTGCCGCCCTGCGGGGCTCGGGTCGCCGCGAGCCCGCCGAGCACCACAGCGGCGAGCCCGAGCACCACGGCGACGACGGCGCCGCCCACCCCGCTGCCCCGGTCTCATATACACAACTACGAGCCCACGAGACCGTCACCGTGATCG
>NZ_JBFTER010000196.1:0-1759 GCF_047229345.1 Cellulomonas jepli
GGGCGTGGCCGGGGGCACCGCCCTGCGGGGCCGCGGCGGCGGGCAGCGCCTGCGTCACCGGGTGCTGCGGTGCCGGGTGCTGCGGCGCGGGGGCGGCCGGTGCGGGGGCCGCAGCCGGGAGCGGCTGCGTCTCGGCGTGCGGCGGCGTGGCGGCGAGCGGCTGCGTCGGCGCCTCGTGCGGGCCGGGCTCGGGACGCGCGATCGGCTGCGTGGCCGCGACCTGGGGGTGCGCGTCGCCGTGCGTGTCGGGGGTCGGTGCCGGGCTCTGCTCGCTCGTCGCCGGGGTGGGCCGGTCCTCGGGGCTCGGTGCGCCCGGGACGTCGGGGGTGCTGCTGCTCATGGTCGTCCTCCTTCTCCTCCACCATGAGACCCCGCGCGCCTGGGCGCACGCTCGGGCGTCCCTGGGAGTTCGCTGCGAGTCGGCTCACGGCCGCCCCTCGCGCTCGCCGGGTGCCGGCGGCCACCGACCGGGCGTCCCGGGCCTTCCCGGGACGTGTGGCGCCGCGGCGCCCGGTGGTCCCTCGAGGCGCAGGTCAGCCCAGCGTGCGGTCGAGCGCGTCCCGCACCTCGGACTCGATCCGCTCCCCGAGCGCGCGGCGCCCGGCGCGGTCGACCCGCACCTCGACGACGCTGAGCCCGCGCCCGGGGGCCGCGAGCGCCGGCGCGAGGCCCTCGACGTCGCTCACGCGGGTGTGCCGCACCCCGTACGCCGCGCACAGCGCCGAGAGGTCCGCGCCGTGCGGGGTCGCGAAGACCCGCTCGAAGACCGCGCCGTGCTCGGGGGCGCCGTGCTCGAGGGTCGCGAAGATCGAGCCGCCGTCGTCGTTCGCGACCACGAGCTGGAGGTCCGCGGTCGGTTCGAGCGGCCCACGCAGCAGCCCGCCCGCGTCGTGCAGGAACGTCAGGTCGCCGACGAGCGCCCGCACGCGACGGTCCGGGAGGCCGAGCGCGACGCCGATCGCGGTCGAGACGGTGCCGTCGATCCCCGCGAGCCCCCGGTTGGCGAGCACGAGGGCGGGCGAGTCCCAGCCACCCATGAGGTCGAGGTCGCGCACCGGGTTGCTGGACCCGACGACGAGCACGTCGCGCTGCTGCGTCGCGCGCACGACCTCGCGCGCCAGCACCGGGCCGGTCACCCGGGTCCCGCTGCGCGACGGCGCGGCCCGGGGGCCGGGGTCGAGCACCGAGTCGACCGCGGCGGCAGCGGTCTTGCCCGCGGCGCGCCACGCGTCGAGCCACCCGGGGGGCCCGGCACGGCCGACGAGCCCGGCGGGGACCTCGGTGTGCACGTGGGTCGCGGCCCGCCCCGCGTCGGGCCAGTCGCGCCCGTGCGGGGCGACCACGACGAGCTCGACGTCGTCGCGCGCGAGCAGGCGCGAGACCGGGCGGGACAGCGTCGGGCGCCCGAGCACGACGGCGCGCCGCACCTGCCCGCCGAGCGTGGGGTGCCCGAGCAGGAGCCGGTACGCGGGGATCGCGTGCGAGCCGCCGAGCGCGCCCGACGACGGCTCCGCGAGCAGCGGCCAGTCGTTGGCCTCGGCGAGCAGCCGCGCGTGCGGCCCCGCGCCGTCGCCCGCGACGACGACCGTCGGCACGTCGTCGACCCGCGCGCCCTCCGCGCCGGTGGCGACGAACGGGGCGGCGGCGCGCGGCGTCACGCGCACGAGCCCGTCCTCGGACGGCGCGGGCCACGGCTCGTCGCCCGGCCCGAGCGGCTCGCGGTAGGCGAGGTCGAGGTGCACCGGGCCGGGGTCGGCGG
>NZ_JBFTER010000197.1:0-1596 GCF_047229345.1 Cellulomonas jepli
TCCTCGGGCAGGCCGGCGAGCGCGGGGTCGGCGAGCGCGTCGCGCACCCGCAGCACCGCCGCCTCGTGCCGCTGCACGCGTGCGTCCAGCGCGGCGAGCTCGTCGGCGCGCAGCAGCGCCGAGCGCACGTCGTCGGTGTCCAGGAAGCCCTGCTCGGTCACGGCGTCGGCGAGCTCGGCGCGCCGCCGGCCCAGGTCGGCGCGGGCCTGGGCGACGGCCGTGAGCGCGTCGAGCACGGTGGTCGCCGCCTCCACGCGCACGAGCAGCGCGGCGCGCCGGGCCGCCACCGTGGGGTGGTCACCCCGCCCGTCGAGCACCTCGCGCTCGTCCCGGGCGACCTCCTGCTCGCGCGCGGTGAGGCGCTCGGCCTCCGACGCGCACAGCGTCTCGAGCTCGGCCCGGGCGGACCGGGCGCGCTCGGTCTCGTCGTCGTGCGCGACGAGGGCCGCCTCCGCACGTCCGAGCGCCGCCACGCCGTCGTGGGCCATCGTCACGAGCAGCCGTGCCTCGTCGAGCCGGTCCTGCGCCTCGGCGGTCGTGAGGTCGCCCGCCTGCTCGCGCAGGCCCGCGAGCCGCTCGGTCAGGGTCGCGACGTCGGCCGCGCGCTCGTCGAGCGCACGGGTCGCCTCGACCCGGGCGTGCTCGGCGGCCTCGACCTCCTCGGCGCTCGCGTGGTCGGGGCTCAGGGCGGCCTTGGCCGGGTGCTCGGTCCCGCCGCAGACCGGGCACGGCTCGTCGTCGGCGAGCGTCGCGGCGAGCTCGCCGGCGATGCCCGCGATCCGCGCGGCGCGCACGGTGGCCTCGCGCTCCACGGCGGTCCGGGCGGCCTGCGCGGCGGCGTCGCGGCGGCGCGTGACCGCCTCGAGCTCGGTGCGCGTCCGCTCACTGATGACGACCGCCGCGAGGACCTGCTCGGCGGCGGTGAGCTGCGCGCGCCGGCCGGGCAGCTCGGCGACGAGCCCACGGGCACCCTCGACGGCCGCGACGATCTCGGCGCGCTCGACCGGACGGGTCGCGAGCTCCTCGGTCAGCCGCGCGCGCTCGGCACGGGACGCCGCGAGCGTCGTCCGGAGGTCCTCGACGGCCCGGCGGCGGTCGGGCAGCCCCGACTCGAGCTCCGCGAGCCGTGCGAGGGTCGCCGCGAGGTCGGCGGCGCGTGCACGCTCGGCCTCGAGCTCGTGGGTCAGCGCGGGGCCGGCGTGGCCGCGGGAGTCCTCGGCGTCGCCCGGGAGCGTCGCCGCGCGGTGCCCGAGCAGCCCGAACGCGCGGGTGTGCTGCGGCACGAGACCTGCCGGGGCCGCGTCGACCGCGGCGTGCACGGACTTCTCGGCGCTCGCGACCTCGGTGAGCGCCGCGTCGACGCCCGCGAGCAGGGCCCGGACCACCGCGGCACGGCGCGCCCGGTCCCGCCGTGCGACGTCCTCGGTGTGCTCGTCCGCACGTGCGGCGAGCTCGTCCCGCTCCGTGCGGAGCGCGGCGCGGCGCGTGAGCAGCTCCACGGTCCGCTCGGCCGCGCCGAGGCGCGCCTCGGCCTCCGTGAGCGCGCGGCGCGCCTCGGCGTCCCGGGCCGACGCCTCGAGCGACGCGGCCTCGAGC
>NZ_JBFTER010000198.1:0-1590 GCF_047229345.1 Cellulomonas jepli
GGGCCGCGAGGTGGGTCGACGCGCGCAGCCGCGCACCGGGCGCCGGGCGGGCGGCGCCGTGCGCCCGGTCCCGCGGCACCTCGACCGCGGGCACGGGGAGCAGCCGCACCAGCTCGCCGGTCGCGGGTCGCCGCGACCCGGCCGCGTCGACGACCGCGAGCAGCACGCGGACCGCCGGGTCGTCGACGGCGTGCGCGAGGTCGACCCCCGCCTGGACCGACGCGCGGTCCGGGGCGGTGACGACGCACACGACCGTGCTCGCCGAGACGACGCTGCCGACCGTCGCCGCGTCCCGCACGCCCCAGTCGGTCACCACGAAGTCGAAGAACCGGCCCGCGGGCGCGACCGCCTCCCACCAGCGCGCGTCGCGCACGGGCGTGCCGTCCGCGTGCAGGTCGAGGCAGTGCAGCCCCCCGGGCGTGAGCGCGAGGCCGGCGGTCGCCTCCGACGAGTGCCGTGCGGCGCGGCGCTCGACCTCGTGCGCCGGGGTGCTCGGCGCCGGCGACGTGAGCCCCGCGTGCCACAGCAGCGAGCGCGTCGAGGGCGAGGCGTTCACCGCGAGCACCCGGTGGTCCCGGCGCCGGGCCAGCACCGATGCCGCGAGCCCCGCGGCCACGGAGCAGCCGATCCCGCCGGCGACGCCCGTGAACCCGACGCGCGTGCTGAGCGGCAGGGGCGCGCGCACCGCCGCGTCGAGCCGGCGCAGCTCGTCGACGCGCCCGGGCAGCGCCGAGACGACGGTCGTCCACGCGCGGCCCATCAGAAGGTCTCCACGAGGTCCGCGAACACGCCGAGGTGCGCGAGCACGAGCGGGACGAGCGCGACGACCGCGACGAGCTCGACGACGTTCCCCAGGCGGCGGGCGCGGGCGACGACGTGCTCGCGCGGCCGTGCGCCGACGAGGAGCGCGAGCGCGACGAGCACGACCCCGGCGACGGCGAGCGCGCGCGCGGGGTCGGTCCGCCCGAGCTCGGCGAGCAGCGCGACGAGCGGCGTGCCCCCCGCGGCGAGGAGCGCGAGGCGCTGCGGGGCGAGCGGGAAGACGCGCGTGCGCAGCAGCAGCACCCCGGCCACGGCCACCGCGAGCAGCCGGCTCCACGGGTCCTCGCCGCCCGCGAGCACCCACGCGCAGGCCCCGGTCACGACGGCCGCGGCGACGGTCGACCACGTGAGGGCCCGGTGCGTCGTGCCGACCGCGCGGTGCGCCTCCGCGCGTGAGACGCGCCGGCCCTCGACGACCCGGTCGTCGAGCCCGTTGAGGCCGCTCACCGACATCGCGATCCCGGGCAGCAGCCCGACCAGCAGGCAGCCGAGGACCGCGACGACCGCGGCGGTGTGCGTCGGCTCGGCGTCGAGCGCGTCCATCCCGGCGACCGCTCCCACGAGGGCGGCCGCGGTGACCCCGCCGAGCGCGAGCCCCGCGTCGCGGGACCCGGCCCCGGCGACCACGGCGACGAGCAGCCCCACGAGACCGAACGCGACCAGCGCGGTCTCCCCGGGCGCGCCGGACGTCACCTCGCGGGCGGCGACGACGGCGGCCCCGACCGCGGCGGCGACCGCCACGACGGCGGGCTCGGTGCGGCCCCGGCG
>NZ_JBFTER010000199.1:0-1534 GCF_047229345.1 Cellulomonas jepli
GGCACGGCGGTCGCCGACCGCGCCTCGCGGGCGTCACGCGGCGCACCGCTCAGTCCGGAGGTCGTCGCCGCCGAGTCGGGCCGCGCCGCCGAGCAGGTCGTGCGCCTCGTCGCCGGGCTCGTGCGCGCCTGGGAGCTCGAGCCGGCCCCCGTGCTGCGCGCCGGTGGGCTCGGCGTGCGGGAGCTGCGCCGGGTCGCCGGGCGGCTCGAGGTCGACGACACCGAGGCCGCGCTCGTCGTCGAGCTCGCCGGCGCCGCGGGCCTCGTGGTCGACGACGAGGAGGAGACCCCGTCGTTCGCGCCGACCGCCGCGGTCGACGAGTGGCTCGCCGCGGAGCTGCCGACGCGCTGGTCGACGCTCGCCCGCACATGGCTCGCGACCGCGCGGGCGGCGTGGCTCGTCGGGACCCGGGACGACCGCGGGATCGTCCGCGCCGCGCTGGACCCCGAGCTCGTGCGGCCGTGGGCCCCCCGGCTGCGGCGCTCGGTGCTCGGGGTGCTCGCCGACGTCCCGCCCGGGGTCGCGCTGGACGCGGCGCAGGTCCTCGACCAGCTCACGTGGCGCACGCCCCGCAGCGTCCCGCCCGAGCACGCCGTCGCCGCGACGCTCCGCGAGGCGACGCTGCTCGGTGTCGTCGCCGCGGGGGCCCTCGCACCGGCGGGCCGTGCGCTGCTGACCGCGGTCACCGGCTCGGACGGCGCCCCGGGCCTCGTGCTCGAGCGGCGCGCAGGCCCCGTCGCCGACACCGTCGCCGACGCGCTCGCGGGCGCCCTCGCGTCCACGGTCGACGAGATGCTGCTCCAGGCCGACCTCACGGGCGTCGTCCCGGGCCGCCCGTCGCCCGCGCTCGAGGCGCTCGTCGAGCGGGCCGCGCGCGTCGAGTCCCGCGGCGGTGCCCTGACGGTGCGCTTCACCCCCGACAGCGTGCGGGGCGCGCTCGACGCCGGGACGACCGCCGAAGAGCTCCTCGCCGACCTCGCCGCGCACTCGCGCGGCCCGGTGCCGCAGCCGCTCGAGTACCTCGTGCGCGACGCGGCCCGCCGGCACGGCCGTCTCCGCGCGGGCGCGATCAGCAGCTACGTGCGCGCCGAGGACCCGGCGCTCCTCGCGGGCCTCGTCGAGGACCCCCGGTTGGCGCCGCTCGGCCTCGTCCGGCTCGCGCCCACCGTGCTGGGCTCGCAGGGCTCGACGCGCGAGCTGCTCGCCGCGCTGCGTGAGCGCGGGCTCGCACCCGTCGCCGAGGGGCCGAACGGGCAGATCGTGCACGCCGAGCGGGTCGTGCGCCGGGTCCACGGCCGCAGCCGTCGCATCGCCCCCGTCTCGCCCGCGCACGCCGACGACGGCGCGCCCCCGAGCTCTGCGCGCCGCGAGCGCCTCGCCACGCTCGTCCCCGAGCTGCGCCGCGCCGAGGAGGTGCAGCGCGCCGCCCGTGAGGCCGACCGCGCCGCGCAGGCCCGAGCGCTCGAGGTCCGGGAGGCGCAGCAGCGGCTCGCCGAGGCGGAGCGTGCGAGGGCGGCGGCCGACGAGCGCGCGT
>NZ_JBFTER010000200.1:0-1506 GCF_047229345.1 Cellulomonas jepli
GCTCGGGCGGCCGCACGCTCGCCGCGCCGCGCTCGCGGAACCGGCGGGGCGGCGCCCCCTCGCCGGCCCGGGCCGCGGCGAGCTCGAGCTCGACGGCCATCACGGTCGCGGTCACGAGGCGCAGCACGAGCGGCGAGGCGAGGTGCTCGCGGCCGGTCACGTCGAGCACGCCGAGCACGCGCCCGGTGCTCGGGTCCCGGACCGGGGCCGCCGTGCAGCTCCACGGGTGCACGGACCGCGTGAAGTGCTCGGCGGCGAAGACCTGGACGGGGCTGCGGGTCGCGATCGCGGTGCCCGGCGCGTTGGTGCCGGTCTGCTCCTCGCCCCACGAGGCGCCCTCGACGAAGCCGACGCCGTCGAGCTGGCGGCGCACCGCGGGGTCGCCGTCGACCCACAGGAGGCGGCCGTTCTCGTCGGTGAGCGCCGCGACGATCCCCTCGCCCACGCCGCCCTCGACGAGCAGGCGGCGCACGATCGGGAGCGCGGCGCCGAGCGGGTGGTTGCGGCGGTAGGCGACCAGCTCGGCGTCGGTCAGGTCGACGGTCGGCGCGGGGGACTCGGGGTCGACGCCGCTGCGGGCGCTGCGCACCCACGAGTCGGCGACGACGGTGCGGATGCCCCGGGGCAGGGTCCCGGTCGTCACGAACGTCTCGTGCGCGGTGCGCAGGCTCGCCGTGAGCGCCGACGGGTCGGAGCCCGCCGGCCACGCCGGCCCGTTGCCGTGCATGCGGTGACCTCCCGACCGCGCCGTCGAGCAGATGCGGCCGAGTCTAGGTGGGAGCACCCGGGCCGGGTAGTGGAGCCCGGGTGGTGGAGCGCCGAACTGACAGATCATGCGAGGATGTCAGTATGCCGAAGATCATCGGAGGCTCCCTCCACGAGCACCGCGCGCAGACCCGCCAGAAGCTGTTCGCCGCGCTCTCGAGCCTCATGGCGGACCGCGGGTTCGACGCGATCACGCTCGCCGACATCGCCTCGGCCGCCGGCATCGGGCGCACCGCCGTCTACAACCACTTCCCCGACAAGGAGTCGCTGCTCGTCGGGTTCATCACGCACGAGACCGAGCAGTACGTCGCGACGCTCGAGCGCTCGCTGCAGGACGTCGAGGACCCCGTCGAGCAGCTCCGCGCCTACGTGCGCGCCCAGGCGCAGCTCAAGCGCGTCTACCACCTCGCGCCCGGGCCGGACCTGCGCTCGGTCCTCTCGCGCGCGACGCAGCAGCGCGTCCGCGAGCACGTGCACCTCGTCGAGCAGATCCTGCGCCGCATCCTCACCGAGGGCGTCGAGTCCGGCGCGTTCCCGCCCCAGGACGTCGACACCACGGTCCCGCTCGTCAACGCGTGCCTGTCGAGCCGCGGGGTGCCCGACGACGGGCCCGAGCGCGACCACGCCGTCGAGGCGACCGTGACCTTCGTGCTGCGCGCCGTCGGCGCCCGCCTGCCCGTCCTCGCCTGAGTGGCCCCGCGCCCGCGCCCGGCCCGCGCCGACCGCCCCGAGCCCCAGCCA
>NZ_JBFTER010000201.1:0-1476 GCF_047229345.1 Cellulomonas jepli
GAGGTCGGCCGCGCCGACGGAGCCCGCACCGCGCGCGGACGAGCGCGCCGACGGGCCGACCGTCTCCCTGCGGCTCGCCGTCGTCGTCCTCGACGCGCACCGCGCCTACCTGAGGTCCGACCCGCCCGCGGGGCTCGCCGCCCTCGCGCTCGCGGACCGCCTGTGCCGCCGGCTCGACCCGCACACCCTGGCCGCGCACCCCGAGATCCCGGCGCTGCTCGCCCTGAGCCGGGGCCGGCTGCTCCTGCTGGGCGGCGACACCGCTGCGGCACGCGACGAGCTCGCGCTCGCCTCGCGGACCGCGCAGGCGCCGGGCTGCGAGGAGCTGCTGGCCGCCTCGCTGCGCGCGCAGGCGGTCCTCGAGTCCGCGGCCGGGCGGCTGCGGGCCGGCACCGACCTCCTGCTGCGCGCGGACACCGTGGCGCGCGGGGTGCACGACGGGCTCGCGCCCGGTTCTGCGGCCGCGACGGTGCTCCGGGCCTGGGTCCACCCGGACTCGCTCGACGCCGAGGCGGCACGCCGGCTCGGGCCGGGTGCCGCCGACGCCCACGCACACCACGACGAGGCCACGGCCACGCGGCTGACCCTCGTGCGCGAGCGACTGCTCGTCCCGGGCGACGCCGGGCAGCGCCCGAGCACGTCGCCCGCCGCCCACCTGCCGGGCTGGCTCGAGCTGTGGCTCGAGGCCGCGAGCGCGCCGACGCCCGTGGCCCGCCCGGTGGCCGGGCGCCCGGCGGCGCCCGGCGGCATCTCGCCCACCCGCGTCGCCTCGGCGGCACGACGCCGTCCCCGCGACGTCGTCGTCACCGCGCACCGCGGCGTCGCCGGCCCCGGGGACGCGGCGCTCGGCCTCGACGCCGCCGCGACGTCGGTGCTCGACCGGCAGGTCACCACCTGGCTCGCGGAGTCCGCGCGCGCCGCCGAGTCGGGTGACCTCGCCACCGCCACGGCGGCGCTCGAGCGCTCGCTGCGGCTCGCGGCGCCGGAGCGGCTGCGCCGGCCGTTCCGCCTGGCACCCCCGGCGGTCCAGCGGCTGCTGCTCGAGCTCGACGACGTGCGGGCGCGCTACCCGTGGCTGCACGGACCGGCCGCGGCGGCGCCGGCGCACCCGGCGCGCCCGGCCGCGGTGCCCACGGTCCGCCGGCACGGCGCTCCCACGACGTCCACCGCGCTCTGGGAGCCGCTCACGCACCGCGAGACGGAGGTCCTCGGCCTGCTGAGCGACCTGCTCAACACCGAGGAGATCGCGGCGTCCATGTACGTCTCCGTCAACACGGTGCGCACGCACGTCCGGAGCATCCTGCGCAAGCTCGAGGTCTCGCGCCGCAACGAGGCGGTGCGCCGGGCCTGGGAGCTCGGCGTGCTGCCGGCGGGCGGAGACACCGGGGCCACCGACGAGCACGCGGAGCCGGCGGTCGCTGCGCCGCGCGTCGGCTGAGCCGCGGCCGGCGCCCCGCTCGCCGGACCGGTCGGCGT
>NZ_JBFTER010000202.1:0-1372 GCF_047229345.1 Cellulomonas jepli
CGCCCCGTCCGTCCGGCTGGGCCGCGGCGAGGGGTCCGCGGTGCAGGCGGCGAGCGCGACGAGGGCTCCCGCGGCCACGACCGCCAGCGCGGCCCGGCCGGGGCGGCGACGGCTCGGCACGGACAGGTCGGCAGGTCCTCGGAACGGCACAGCACTCCCGGGTGACGAGGTCGTGGACGTCGCCACTCTAGGTCGCCGGGCACACCGGGGCAGACCGGGCGGTCGGCCCCCGCGGCCGGTCACGGGCCACCCGGGCGGAGCAGCGACACGGTGCCGACCGGGCGGCGCCCCGCGCGCCGGGAGAGGATCGGGCCATGGTCGACGAGCGCAGCACCGACGAGCACAGCACCGCAGGGTCGTACGTCACGCAGGGCAGCGAGTTCACGCGCGACATGCGCTACATCGCCACCCGCATCACCGCGGACGGCCGGGACGGCTACCCCGTCGAGGCCGGCCGGTACCGCCTCGTCGTCGCGCGCGCGTGCCCGTGGGCGAACCGCTCGATCATCGTGCGGCGCCTGCTCGGGCTCGAGGACGCGATCTCGATGGGCGTCTGCGGCCCGACGCACGACGCACGCTCGTGGACGTTCGACCTCGACCCGGGCGGCGTCGACCCGGTGCTCGGCATCGAGCGGATCCAGGACGCCTACCTCGCCCGCTTCCCCGACTACGACCGCGGCATCACGGTGCCCGCCATCGTCGATGTCCCGACCGGCCGGGTGGTCACGAACGACTTCGCGCAGATGACGCTCGATCTCTCGACCGAGTGGACGGCGTTCCACCGCGACGGCGCGCCCGACCTGTACCCGCGGGCGCGCCGCGACGAGATCGACGAGGTGATGCTCGGGGTGTTCCGGGACGTGAACAACGGCGTGTACCGGTGCGGGTTCGCCGGCTCGCAGGAGGCCTACGAGCGCGCGTACGACCGGCTGTTCGCCCGGCTCGACGCGCTCTCGGAGCGCCTGACCACGCAGCGCTACCTCGTCGGCGACACGATCACCGAGGCCGACGTGCGCCTGTTCACGACGCTCGCGCGGTTCGACGCCGTCTACCACGGGCACTTCAAGTGCAACCGCTCGAAGCTCACCGAGCTGCCGGTCCTGTGGGCGTACGCGCGCGACCTGTTCCAGACGCCGGGGTTCGGCGACACGACCGACTTCCAGCACATCAAGGAGCACTACTACCGGGTCCACGAGGACGTGAACCCCTCGCGCATCGTCCCGAAGGGCCCGGACCTGCGCGGGTGGCTCACGCCGCACCACCGCGAGCAGCTCGGCGGGCGCCCGTTCGGCGACGGCACGCCGCCCGGGCCCGCGCGCCCGGGTGAGGACGTCCCGGCCGCGCACACGGCGGCCGCGATGGCGGGCTGACC
>NZ_JBFTER010000203.1:0-1359 GCF_047229345.1 Cellulomonas jepli
TCAGGGCGTACAGGTCGGCCCGTTCGCCGCGGGCGGGTTCGATCAGGTCGATCCACCCGCCGGGCTCGTCGGCCAGCCGGCGCAATACGGCGGCGACGGAGGAGTACTCGGTGCCGGTCGCCACGGCCAGGGACCGGGTACCGAAGGCGACGTAGCGGCTGCCGGTCTTGTGGGCAGCTTCCCCGAGCGCGCGCAGGATGAACCGGGCGAGGTGGTTCCTGCGTCCGGGCAGGCGGTGCAGCTCGAACGCGCGGAGCAGGGTGCGCCAGGTGCGGATGTGGTCGTGATCGTCCGGCGTCTCACCGAGGGGGGAGCCCCCCGCTAGTGATTCTGAGTGGCTTGTGTGTGATCTACCGGCAGGCCTCTGCCCGCCCTCACCTGCGGTTCGCTGCGAGTGGAGGAAGGTGCGGGCCTTGGCCCAGTCGCCGGCGAGGGAGGTGTGCCGGCGGGTGGGGGCGTACTTGGCGTACAGGGCCGCCAGGCCCGGCCAGCGCCCGTCGGCGACCCGGGCGGCGACGTCGACGAGCTCCCAGCGGGCGGCCACGGCCGCGGTGACGACGCCCTGGCGGGCCTCGGACGCGGAGGCGTACCCGTGGCCCTGCCACTGCCCGGTCTCGGCGATGTGCCGCACCCGGGACCCGATCGCCCGCCGCGCCCCCGTGGGCACCTCCTCGACGTCCGGGCGCGCCGCGGCGACGCCGGGCGCGTCCGGGTCGGTGGTGGGGAGGGTGGCGTGCCAGGCGGCGATCTCCGCGGCCAGGTCGGTGCGGATCGCCTCGAGGACCTCGGGCCCGTTCGGGCGGCGCAGCGCGTCGTAGGCGGCCGTCAGCGACATCGTGAGCGTCTGGTGGCCGCCGGACTTGTGCGCCGACCCGGGGGGGCGGATGCACCCGGTCTTCAGCGACCGGTGCGGGCCGGCGTCCAGCGTCGGGTGCGAGGCGGCCAGGGCCTCGACGACCTCCCGGGCGGTCTCGTACGGCACGCGCTCGCGCAGCGGGACGTAGATGTGCACCCCGCCGCTGGGGGAGCGGTCGGTCACCACGCGCGCCCCGCGCGCGGTCAGCCAGGCGATCAGGCGGGCGGCGTCGGCCTCGACCGCGGGCGCGCCGCCGCGGGAGGCGTCCAGGTCCAGGCACAGCGTCGCGCAGCACCCGTCCGGCCCGTACACCCGCACCGCGGCCGGTGCCTTAGGCAGCGCGAGGGTCAGGGGACGCTCGTCGCGGCTGCGGTACTCCAACCGGCCACGCGAGCTCACGACCCCGATCCGCATCCGCGGGGTACCCGCGATCCCGGCCGCGCAGGCCGACCACATCGCGTGCGGGGTCGCCAACGACGGGCGTTCACCCGGCGTGTCGCTCG
>NZ_JBFTER010000204.1:0-1331 GCF_047229345.1 Cellulomonas jepli
GGGTCGAGGACGCGCCGGCGGCGGCAGCAGCTGCGGGCGCAGCCGTCGCGACGCCGGGCCGCGCACCCCCGTTCGCCGCCGGGCCCGGGTAGGCGGTCGTCGGGGGGCCGGCCTTGTCACCGGCGGCCGGGAGGCCGTCGGTACGGTCCGCGGCCGGTTTCGTGAAGGACGTCGCGGGAGGACGCGCGGCACCCCCCGGCGCGGCGGCCGCCCCGGCCGCGCCGGCGACCCCGGCAGCAACGGCCGGTCGTGCGCCGACGGGACGCAGCGCCGGATCGGGTGTCCCGGCGGGCCGCGCGGACGAGGCACCGGACGCGGTCGCCCCGGCAGCGGAAGGCGTCGCAGGTGCGGAGGACGCGCCGACCGGCGCAGCCCCGGACCTCGCGGCCGCATCCAGCACAGGCGTCCGGACGGGGCCCGCGTCGCGGGTCGGCGGTGTGACCTGGGTCGGGGTGTCGTCGGCCCGCGCTGGTCCGGTACCTGGCCGGCTTGCGGCACCCGCGGACGGCGCACCCGCCGGCTCGCCCGCGGGGCGTGTCGGGCGCGGGCCCGCCGAGGCCGCCGACGGGGACGATGCACCCGACGCCTGCTCGGCGACGGGCTGACGCGCCGGCAGCGGGCTCGCTGCGGCCGACGCCTGCTCGGCAACGGGCTGACGCGTCGGGAGCGCGCTCGCCGCAGGCGGCGACGCCGCCGAGGTGGCGACGGACGGAGGCGCTGCAGCCGGAGGGGTGGCCGAGGCCGGCTCGGCGGGCGACGGGCGTGCCGGCGCCGACGGCGCGGACGAGGGGGCGGGAGCGCTCGACGCCGGAGCGGCAGCGTTCGACGCCGCGCCCGCGGACGCCGGGGAGGCCGCGGACGCGGAGGACGAGGTCGCGGTCGCGGTCGTGCGGGCCTCACCCGTCGCGGGGCCGCCGGGCGCGGCGGACCGTGCCTGGGCGGCAGCCCGCGGCGCGCCAGGAGCGGTCTGCGGCTCGGCAGCCCGGCCGGCGGGCGCCGACGACGCAGACGCGGCGGAGGGTGCGGGCTCCGCGTTCGCGGTCGGCGCGGACGCGGTCGGCGCGGACGTGGTCGGCGCGGACGCGGTCGGTGCGGATGCCTCGGTCGCGGGCGGTGGCGTCACGGCCGACGGTGCGGGCTTCGGCGTCGCCGGCTCGGGCGTCGCGGTCTGGGGCTTCGCGGGTGCCGTCGGGGCAGACGCGGTCGGCGCAACGGTCTCGGGTGCGGCTGTCTGACGTCCGGGTGCCTCGGTCGCGGCGGCCCGGGGTGCGGGCGCAGGCGCCGAGGGCGCTGCGGCTACCGGCGCGGCCGCTGGCGGCGCGGCCGCTGGC
>NZ_JBFTER010000205.1:0-1288 GCF_047229345.1 Cellulomonas jepli
GCCCTGCCCGGTCGTGGGGGCCGCCGCCGGCGCAGACCACCCCGCCGGTCCAGGCGCCCCCGGTGCCCGCCGCCCCGGCGTCCGGCCAGCCCGACGCCGCGAGCAGCGGCGAGGTGCAGCTGACCAAGGCGCGCCCGGTGAGCCTGACGAAGGGCCAGAAGGTCACGCTGACCAAGGACGGCGGCGTCGCGCTCACGATGGTCCGCATGGGCCTGGGCTGGGACCCGGTCAAGAAGCGCGGGATGTTCGGCAGCCGTGAGGTCGAGATCGACCTCGACGCGTCCGCGATCCTGTTCGCGGGCTCCGACCCGGTGGACGTCGCGTTCTACAACCAGCTCCGCACGCGGGACGGCTCCGTGCAGCACATGGGCGACAACCGGACCGGGGAGGGCGAGGGCGACGACGAGACGATGCTCATCGACCTCACCCGCGTGCCGGTGCACGTCACGAGCGTGATGCTCGTGGTGACCTCGTACCAGGGTCAGACGTTCGAGCAGGTGCAGAACGCGTTCTGCCGGCTCGTCGACCACACCACGGGCGTCGAGCTCGCCCGCTACACGCTCGCGGGCGGGATGCCGTTCACCGGGATGCTCATGGCGCGCGTGTACCGGCAGGGGTCGGCGTGGAAGCTGCAGGCCGTCGGCGAGGGCCTGCAGGCGCGGACACCCGCCGACAGCATCCCGTCGCTCGCCCGGTACCTCGGGTGAGCTCACCGCTCGAGCTCGCCAAGGGGCAGAACGCCCCCTGGTCCGACGCCGGCGTGCTGGTCGAGGTCACGGGGGCGGCGGTCGCCGACTGTGACGTCTCGGTGCTGCTCGTCGACGCGCAGCAGCGGGTCGCGTCCTCCGACGACCTCGTGTTCTACAACCAGCCGACGGCGCCGGGGGCGGTGCTCGAGCCGGGCACGCCCGCGCGGGTGCGGCTCGACCTCGCTGCGATCCCCGCGCGCGTCCACGCCGTCCTGTGCGTCGTGAGCGTCGACCCGCACCGCCCGGCGCTCGGTGCCCTGCCGCTCCTCACCGCGGTGCTGCGCGGCGGCGACGGCACCGAGCGGGCGCGGTTCCCGCTCGTCGGGCTCACGAGCGAGCGCGCGGTCGTCGCCGTCGAGGTGTACCGCCGGGGTCCGGCATGGAAGGTCCGGGCCGTCGGGCAGGGGTACGACGGCGGGCTGGCCCAGGCGGTCACCGCGCACGGTGTCGAGGTGGACGACCAGGACGCCGCGCCGCCCCCTCCCCCGGCGCCTTCCGCGCCTCGCGGCCCGGGTGCGGCCGCCCCGCCTCCGCCGCCC
>NZ_JBFTER010000206.1:0-1268 GCF_047229345.1 Cellulomonas jepli
GGGACTGCTGCAGGGTCGGTTGACACCGGGTGAGTGGTGATCATGCCGCAAGGGCGGCGTTCTGGGTGGTGAAGGCGAGCTCGAACTCGACGGGGGTGAGCTTGCCGAGGGCGCGTTGGCGTCGGCGGCGGTTGTAGGTGCGTTCGATCCAGAAGACGATCGCGTCGTGCAGCTCGTCGCGGGTGGCCCAGCGTCGGCGGTTCAGGACGTTCTTCTGCAGCAGCGCGTTCCAGGACTCCATGGCGGCGTTGTCGCCGGCGGAGGCGACGCGACCCATCGAGCCCTGCAGACCCGCGGCGGCGAGGACCGCCCGGAAGCTCCGGGCTCGAAATTGCGAGCCTCGGTCCGAATGCACCACCACGACCCGGGTCGGGGCGCGCCGGGCGACGGCGGTGCGCAGCGCGGTGACGGCGAGCTGGGCGGTCATCCGCTCGTCGATCGCGTAGCCGATGATCCGGTTGCTGAACAGGTCCTTGATCGCGCAGCAGTAGACCTTGCCCTCACCGGTGGGGTGCTCGGTGATGTCGGTGACCCAGACCTGGTCCGGCCGCTGCGCGGTGAAGTCGCGGCGGACGTGGTCGTCGTGGACCGCCGGCCCCGGGGACTTCCCCGCCCCACGGCGGCCCTTGCGGACGGTCACCGACCACAGCCGCTGCTGGGAGCACAGCCGCCAGACGCGCCGCTCGCCGACGTCGTGACCGGCTCGCTCGAGCTCGTCGGCCAGGAACCGGTAACCGAACTCCGGGTCGTCACCGTGGGCGTCGATCAGCGCGTTGGTCAGGTAGGCGTCCTCCAGCTCGCGCTGGCTGATCGGCTCGTCGAGCCAGGCGTAGTACGCCTGCCGGGAGTGGCCCAGCACCCCGCAGGTCAACCGCACCGGGATCCCCTCGGCGGCCAGGTCACGGACCAGCGGGTAGCTCATTTTGGGAGCGATCCGGCGGCGAAGTAGGCCGCCGCGCGGCGCAGGATCTCGTTCTCCTGCTCCAGCCGCCGCTTGTCTCGGCGCAGCTGGACCAGCTCGTTCTGCTCACTGGTGGTCTTGCCGTCCACGACGCCGTCGTCGATGTCGGCCTGGCGCACCCAGCGCCGCACCGACTCCACGGAGATGTCGAAGTCCGCGGCGACCTCGGCGTGGGTCAGATCGCCGCGGCGGGCGATCCGCACGACGTCACGCTTGAACTCGGGAGGGAACTTCTTGGGCACAGCGACATCCTTCCAGCGGGACCTCGTCCCACAGATGGAGTGTCAACCAGCCCTGCAGCAGTCCC
>NZ_JBFTER010000207.1:0-1127 GCF_047229345.1 Cellulomonas jepli
CCGCCGGGTCGTCCGCCGGCGCGTCCGGCACCGCGCCCGGCACCGCGCCCGCGCCCGACCGCCGCCGGCTCCTCGCGGGCGTCGGGCTGTTCGTCGCCGGGTTCACGCTCGTCTTCGTGCTGCTCGGCGTGCTCGCCGGCTCGCTCGGCGGGGTCCTGCGCGACTGGCAGGACCCGGTCAGCCGCGTGCTCGGCGCGGTCGTCGTCGTGATGGGGCTCGCGTTCCTCGGGTTCGTGCCGTTCCTGCAGCAGGAGCGCCGCGCGCACCTGAGCCCGCGCGCCGGGCTGTGGGGTGCGCCGCTGCTCGGCATCGTCTTCGGCCTCGGCTGGACGCCGTGCATCGGCCCGACGCTCGTCGCCATCACCGCGCTGTCGCTCGACGGCGGCTCGGCCGGGCGCGGGGCGCTGCTGTCGGTCGCGTTCTGCCTCGGCCTCGGGCTGCCGTTCCTGCTGCTCGCGCTCGGCACGGCGCGCAGCCGCCGGGCGCACGAGCTGCTGCGGCGCCACCGCCTCGCGGTCATGCGCGCCGGGGGAGGGCTGCTCGTGCTGCTCGGCCTCGCGCTCGTCACGGGCGTCTGGGGCACCTGGGCGCAGTGGTTGCAGGGGCTCGTGACCGGCACCGACGTCTTCGTGCCGGTCGTCTGATGAGCACCTACACGCCCGAGGGCCTCGACGACGCGTACGCCCCCACCGACGGGCCCGACCCGGCCGGTTCCTCGCCGGCCCCGCCGACGCTCCCGCAGCTCGGCGCCCTCGGCTGGCTGCGCTGGGCGTGGCGCCAGCTCACGAGCATGCGCGTCGCGCTCCTGCTGCTCATGCTCCTCGCGGTCGCCGCCGTGCCGGGGTCCGTGTGGCCGCAGCGCTCCCAGGCGCCGGAGCGCGTCGCGCAGTACCTCGTCGACCACCCGACCGCCGGGCCGTGGCTCGAGCGCGCCGGGATGTTCGACGTCTACTCCTCGGCCTGGTTCTCGGCGATCTACCTGCTGCTGTTCGTGTCGCTCGTCGGCTGCATCCTGCCGCGCACGCGCGCCCACCTGCGCGCGCTCGGCGCCCGCCCGCCCCGCACCCCGCGCCGCTTCGACCGCTTCCCCGCGCACGCCGGCGGGACGAGCGCGGGGTCCCCGGAGG
>NZ_JBFTER010000208.1:0-608 GCF_047229345.1 Cellulomonas jepli
ATCGACTGCGTCGGGCTGCAGTCCCACTTCAACCCGCAGAGCCCCGTCCCGGCCAACTACCAGACCACCCTGTCGTCGTTCGCCGCGCTCGGTGTCGACGTCCAGATCACCGAGCTCGACATCGAGGGCTCCGGGTCGCAGCAGGCCGAGAACTTCCGCCGGGTGACGAACGCGTGCCTCGCGGTCGCGCGGTGCACCGGCATCACCGTCTGGGGAGTCCGCGACACCGACTCGTGGCGCGCCAGCGGGACCCCGCTCCTCTTCGACGGCTCGGGCAACAAGAAGGCCGCCTACACGTCGACCCTCGACGCCCTCAACGCGGCGCCGCCGGTGAACCCGACGCCCACCCCGACGGTCACGCCGACCCCCACCGTGACTCCGACCCCGACGGTCACGCCCACCCCGACGCCGACCGTCACGAACCCGCCGCTCCCCGTGGGCAGCACGCTCGCCTCGGCCGCGGCGAGGACGAGCCGGTACTTCGGCACCGCGATCGCGGCGGGTCGGATGAACGACTCGACCTACATCACCATCGCGAACCGTGAGTTCGACATGATCACGGCCGAGAACGAGATGAAGATGGACGCGACGGAGCCGTCGCAGAACCA
>NZ_JBFTER010000209.1:0-525 GCF_047229345.1 Cellulomonas jepli
ACCCCGGGGCGACGGTCGGGCCGCCGCCGTCCACCGGGTCGTTCGCCGCCGCGGCGGGAGCCGCGCTGGCGCTGCTCGTCGTCGTCGCGGGCGCGCCGGTGCTGCTCGTCCCCTCGGCGCTCGTGCTGCTCGTGGTCGCGGTGTCGGCCCCCCGCGCGCGGGGCCGGGTCGTGCTCGTGCTAGTGCCGGCGCTCGTCGTGCTGGGGCCCCTGCTCGTCGAGGCGTCCGAGCGGGGTGCGGCCGGGTGGCGGCTCCTGCTCGCCGACCCGGGGCCCGTGCTCGCGGCCGAGCGCTCCGCGCCGTGGGAGCAGCTGCTGGGCGTGCCCGCGACCGCGACGGGCCTCGTGCCCGCGCTGCTGCCGGACGTCGTGCGCGGGCCCTGGCCGTACGTGCTCGGGGGAGCGGTGCTGCTCACGGCGCTGCTCGCGCTCCTGCGGGGCGCGCCCGCCGCGCGCGCGGGGGGAACGGGTGCGGCGCGGTCGGTCGCATCCGGGTCGGTCGCGTCGTGGTCGGTCGCGTCGGGGT
>NZ_JBFTER010000210.1:0-524 GCF_047229345.1 Cellulomonas jepli
GCGAAGTTGCGGGCGTCGCGGGTCCGGGCCCCGCGCAGCGTCTGGATGTTGTGCAGCGAGTGGTTCGCGTTCTCCGCGTAGGTCAGGGCCTTGAGCTCGGGGATCCAGATGTGCATCTCCTCCGGGGCCTCGGTGTCGGGGGCGTAGAGGAACTCGAACGTCAGCCCGGCGAGCGTCCGGCGCTCCCCGGTGCGCGTGATCGAGTCGGTCGGGGACAGGTAGGAGACCGTGTTGCCCTCGGGTGTCCCGATTCCGATGCCCGCGGTGATAGCCCCGTGGGCCTCGTGGTCCAGCAGGCTGTTGAACGCGTACGACGCGCGGCGCGACATCGCGTTGCCCGCGACGACGTTCTCCCCGATGGCGAACTTGTCGAAGCTCGCGATCGTGCCCGGCGCGATGATCGGCACCCGGCCGGCGGCGACGTCCTGCGGGTCGACCACGCCCTTCACGCCGCCGTAGTGGTCGATGTGGGTGTGGGTGTAGATCACGGCGACGACCGGCTTGTCGGTCACGTGCTCCCGGAG
>NZ_JBFTER010000211.1:0-511 GCF_047229345.1 Cellulomonas jepli
GCCCGGAGCTGTCGCGGCCGCCGCGCCGCCCTGCCCGGAGCCGCCCGGACCCGCCGCAGACCCGGCGCCCGCGCCGCCGGCCGCGCCGGGCTCGTGCAGCACGGGCTCGACCCGCACGTCGAAGCCGAGCGTCTCGCGGACGGCACGCTGCACCATCTCGGCGTGCTGGCCGCCGCGGAACGCTGTCGCGATGCCCGGGGCGGTGAACGCGAGGCGCAGCATCGACGCGTCGAGGTCGGCGACCTGCGCGTTCTGGCTCACGAGCACCCAGGTGGCCTTCTTGAGCCGGTTCAGCGTGTCGAGCACCTCGGGCCACCGGCGACGCAGCATCTCGGTGTCCTGCCCGGCGCCGGCCGCGGCGGGCGCCGGGGCGGCGACGGCCGGGACCTCGACGGTCGCGCCGGCAGCCCACGCGGGCGTCGGTGGCCCAGGGGTGGCCGGCGGCGCGGAACCGGGAGCGGCCGGGGGCGCGGGAGCGCCCGCGGCAGGCCGCGCGGGCGCGGACGGGGCG
>NZ_JBFTER010000212.1:0-509 GCF_047229345.1 Cellulomonas jepli
GCGATGTACGGGCACGTGCTGTTCAGCGCGCACATGGTCCAGCACATGGTGCTCGCCATGGTGATCCCGCTGCTCCTGACGCTCGCCGCCCCGGTCACGCTCGCGCTGCGCGCGATCCCCGCCCGGTCGACGACGCTGCGGGGGGACTTGTCGCGGGGCCCGCGCGAGTGGCTGCTCACGCTCGTGCACAGCCGGCTCGGGACGTTCCTGGCGCACCCGCTCGTCGCCGCGGTGAACTTCGCGGGGTCGATGGTGCTCTTCTACTACACGGGCGCGTTCGAGTGGGCGCTGCGCAACCCCGTCGGGCACGTCGCGATGGTCGTGCACTTCTCGCTCGCGGGGTACCTGTTCGCGAACGCGCTCGTCGGGGTCGACCCGGGCCCGAGCCGGCCCCCGTACACGCAGCGGATCCTGCTGCTGTTCGCCACCATGGCGTTCCACGCGTTCTTCGGCGTCGCGCTCATGAGCGGCGAGGCGCTGCTCGTGGCCGACTGGTTCGGGCTGCTCGG